>JBOIFQ010000284.1:0-9017 GCA_050741655.1 Burkholderiales bacterium
CCCATGGACTCCACAATCGCCTGCTTAAGCGGGGCGTCATCCTCGGGATAGGTACGCAACAAGGGCAGGAGCGATACCGCATCATTCTGACCCAGGCAGGGGTAGAGCTCCCCGGTACAAGTGACTCGCACCCGGTTACAGGACTCGCAGAAATTATGCGAATGCGGGGAAATAAACCCCACCTTGGTCTTGGCATCGGGAATGCGCCAATAGCGCGCCGGCCCCCCGCTACTCTCGGCCGAACTCACCAGAGTGAAATGCTCTTGAAGCTGCGGCAAGACCTCATCCTGGCTCAGATAGGTATTAGCCCTGGCATGATCCACCTCCCCCAGGGGCATCTCCTCGATAAACGAAATATCCAGCTCTTCCGCGAGGGCAAAGCGCACCAGATCCACCAATTCGTCTTCGTTGACCCCCTTCATCATCACACAATTGAGCTTAATCCCGGCAAAACCCGCATCCTTGGCGGCTTGAATGCCCCCCAACACCTTGGAGAGCTCCCCCACCCGGGTAATCGCCTTAAAGCGCGCAGGGTTGAGACTATCCAGGCTGATATTGATGCGTTTTACCCCGGCGGCCTTAATCTCTTTCGCGAGCTTGCCCAACTGCGAGCCATTGGTGGTCAACACCAGTTCCTTTAACCCCGCAAGCTGACCTAACTGCGTGAGCAGCCAAACCATATTCTTCCTCACCAAAGGCTCGCCCCCGGTAATGCGCACCTTGGTCACCCCTAAACCCACGAACACCCGCGCCACCCGCAGGCATTCCTCCAGCGAGAGCACCTGCTCGCGCGGCAGAAACGTCATCTCCTCGGCCATGCAGTAGGAGCAGCGAAAGTCACACCGATCCGTCACCGATAAGCGCAGATAGGTGATAGAACGGCCGTATTTGTCAACGAGAGGGGCCATAAGTTTATTCAAAACCAGGCTCGTAACGGGCAAGCAATTCATGTTCCACAGCAATAAAGCTCGAATATAGAAAATTATTACAAGAAATGCCTGCAAGTGGCAAGGTAAGAAAATAAGATTATGCTTGCGATTTTGACACTTTATTTTTGTTTTTGTTGAATATTTCGACCTCGAAGCGCAAAATCAAAAAAACATGAGCCATCCCAATGTAAAAGTTGCAGTGATCATGGAGCGCCAAGCGCTGGATAGCAAATGGTGTTCTGAAAAATGGGAAGCCAAAGCTGTTATTCCCGATGCCGATGCCGGTGATGGGGACAAACAGTGGCGGGTCCTGTCAGAAGATGCGAGCCAAAAGCAGGTGTTATTTACCGGATTTGACATCACGCTTCACCGGGATGAGGCGCAAGGTTATTTTCTCAACATGACTGCACCTCAGCCGAAGGTATTTGTGGCCTGGCGCCAGCACAATGAAATGGCGGTGCCCTATATCGTCACCGTGAGTTACGACGAGGCGGCGCGCTGGATGGACTCCAGCGAAAACGTGGACCCGGTGCCGATGCCAAATGAGATTGCGCAGTGGCTGGATGCCTACGTGCAGGAAAACTACAAGCCGGAACCGAAAAAGCGCCAGCGCCCCCAGTCTTTTATTTCCCCCGAAAAACGCGGCGAATAAACCATGGAAGACAAGGAAGCCTTTTTAAAACGCTGGTCGCGGTTGAAGCAGGAAACCGTGAAGCAGGAAATATCCAAAAGCGAGGGCAAAGCTCAGGCTAGCGCGCAAAATTCACCCGCCCCCGAGTTGCCGCCTTTGGATAAGCTTGACCTCGACGCCGATTTTTCCGGCTTCATGCATCCCAAAGTGGAAGAGGGCTTGCGCCGTGCCGCGCTGAAAAAACTTTTCAGCGATCCGCGCTTTCATTTTGACAACATGGACAAGCTGGATACCTACATAGATGATTACGGCATACCCGACCCGATTTCCCCCGGTATGCTGGCGCGGCTGATGGAATCCAATCCTCTGCTGTTTCCTCCCAAGGAAGAGGTTTCCAAGTCTGCCGAAGGGCAGGAAAAACCGGCGGAAGTGCCGCCACCGGAAAAAAACAGCCGGCAACTTGCTGACGAGATGTTACCGCCAGGCGATGAAATTCAAAAAACAGGACAGGACATTAAATTAGGACAAAATGTCTTAGATAAGAAAACCCAATGATGCATGAAACCCCAGTTTCAACCAGATTCTTAGCTGACTATTATTCCTGATAGTAGATTTTTTTCTACTTATGGAAGGTATAGGAGTTGCTTATAGTAGTTAAAGTTTAGTCGTTAATACGGGACACATGGCTGCCGATAACAAAAACCTGCTGGTGTGTAATTGCAACAAATCCATGCCTTTGGATGCCAAGGCGCTGACCCAGGCTTTGCGGGTCAAAAGTGCGGTAGTGGTGCATCAGGAACTCTGCCGCGGACAAGCCACGGCATTCGGGGCCGCAATTAAACAGGGCGGTGATGTGCTGGTCGCCTGTACGCAGGAAGCGCCGTTGTTCAGTGAGCTGGCGCAGCAAATTGATCCGAACGCCGAAATTTCCTTCGTCAATATTCGTGAGCAGGCGGGTTGGTCGGCCCAAGCCGGCAAAGCCACGCCTAAAATCGCCGCGCTGATCGCAGCGGCGAGCTTGCCGGAACCTGAACCGGTTCCCACCGTTTCATACCAATCCGCTGGCCAGCTTCTCATCATCGGCCCGGCATCAAGCGCGCTGCCATGGGCGGAACAGCTTGCCGCGCAAATGGATGTGAGCGTGCTGCTGACAGATGCCCGAGGCGGGCACGAACTTCCCGCGCAGCGCAGCTACCCGGTGTACTCGGGAAAAGTTGAAACATTAAAAGGCTATTTAGGCGCGTTCGAGGTGTCGTGGAGCCAGGTCAACCCGATAGACCTCGAAACCTGTACCCGCTGCAACGCCTGTATTCAAGTCTGCCCCGAGCAGGCGATCGATTACCACTACCAGATTGATGCCGATAAGTGCAAAGCGCACCGCAAATGCGTGGCCGCCTGCGGCGACATCAAAGCCATAGATTTCGAGCGGCGCGACACCGCTCGCTCGGATAGCTTTGACCTGATACTCGATTTATCCGATTCCCCTCTGTTCACCCTGCACCAGCCGCCGCAGGGGTATTTTGCCCCGGGGCGCGACCCGCTCAAGCTGGCGCATGTAATGATGCAGCTGGCGCAAATGACCGGAGAATTCGAAAAACCAAAATTCTTCAGTTACAAGGAAAGCATCTGCGCCCACAGCCGTTCCGGAATCAACGGCTGCACCCAATGCATTGATGTTTGTTCCACGCGCGCTATCTCTTCCGACGGCGACCATATCAAAGTAGAGCCGCATTTGTGCATGGGTTGCGGCGCCTGCGCCAGCGTTTGCCCTTCCGGCGCGATGAGCTACAGCTACCCGCGTGTCGCGGATTTGGGCGCGCGCATCAAAACCCTGGTGCAAACCTATCTGGCCGCTGGAGGCGAACATCCTTGCTTGTTGCTGCATAACGCCACCGACGGGCGTGAATTGATAGCCAAACTGGGCCGGCGCGGCAAAGGCCTGCCGGCCAATGTTATCCCGCTCGAAACTTTCCACGTCGCCTCGCTGGGACTGGACACCATGCTGGGCGCGGTGGCGCTGGGTGTTTGCGGATTCATGGTGCTTAGCGCCGGCAGCGAAGCGCCGGAATACCGGACTTCTTTACGTGCTCAGATGAATTTTGCCCGGCAAGTGCTGCAAGGTTTGGGCTATAAAGGCGATTATTTCCGATTGCTCGAAGCGACCGATGTGGCGGTTTTGGAGCAAGCGGTTTGGGACTTCAAGCCGGCGCAAATGCTGCAGCCGGCGACTTTCAATCTTGCCAATGAAAAGCGCGGCACGCTGGATTTTGCTTTCGACCATTTAACCAAACAAGCGCCTCAGCCCAGGGACGAAATCCCGCTTGACGCCGGTGCGCCTTATGGCAGCATCGGCGTCAACAGGACTAGCTGCACCCTGTGCATGGCATGTGTCGGCGCCTGTCCGGAAAAAGCGCTGCTCGACAGCAAGGAGATGCCGCAACTCAGGTTCATCGAACGTAATTGCGTGCAATGCGGGCTGTGCGAAAAAACCTGTCCGGAACAGGCCATCAGCCTGACTCCCAGGCTGCTCTTGACCAAAGAGGCGCGCAGTCCTAGAGTATTGAACGAGGCCGAGGTTTTTGCCTGCGTCCGTTGCGGCAAACCCTTCGCCACCAAGCAGATGATGGATAACATGCTGGGCAAGCTCGGTAAGCATTCCATGTATGCCGGGGCGGGTTCGCTGACGCGCCTTCAGATGTGCGCGGACTGCCGTGTGGTGGACATGATGCAAAATAAAAACGAGCTGACGATATTCGATGTGAGGAGCTGATGAGCGCGGTACTTGCCCCTAGATTCGCACCTACGCCGGTAAACCAGGAAGACTTGGCGCGCGCCGACATGTATGCGCTGATTGCGCGCCTGTTTTATGCTCCCGATGCGCAATTGCTCGGCGCGATTGCGCAGGCCGATGAAATCGTCGCGCAAGGAGATAATGCGCATTTGGCGCAAGCCTGGCGCGCATTGGTTGCTGCGGCTGCGGCCGGCCCTGAAACCGTCAAGGAAGAGCACGAAAATCTTTTCATCGGTGTCGGCAAGCCCGATGTCATGCTTTACGGTTCCTATTACCTGGCGGGGTTCCTGATGGAAAAACCGCTGGCCAAATTGCGCGACGATCTGTCTAAGCTGGGCCTGGCGCGCAACGACTATGTGAGCGAGCCGGAAGATCATCTTTCCGCATTATGTGATGTGATGCGTTATTTGATTAGCGGCGATGAAATGCACGCGGCGGCATCGATCGAAGAGCAAAAGCAGTTTTTCAGCCGTCATTTGCAACCCTGGTATGAACGTTTTTGCGCAGCCGTGCTGGCAGCAGAGAAAGCCAATTTTTATAAGCCCGCGGCGCGCTTCGTCAAGGCTTTTTTTGAAATCGAAATGGAATCATTTGCAATGGTTTTTTGAGTGTGATAACGATTATTCTGGAAGGAGACGAAAATGGCAGACAGCAAAACAAAACTAAGCAGGAGGCACTTCCTGCTGGCGGCAGGCGCCGGCGGCGCCGGTGCGGCGGCGGCCATGCTGGCCAAGAATGTGCCCCAGCCCCTCAAGACGGAGGATGAAATCAAGGGCCCGGGTTATCAAGCCTCCGAGCATGTGCGCAATTACTACCGAACCACCAAAGTCTGAACTCAAGGAGAATCAACATGCTGCTTACCAGAAAATCCAACGCCGCCGCCGCTCCGGTCAGCCGTCTAAGCCGCAGCTTGTCGGGCGCGATTGGCAAAACCATGGATCGCCGGACTTTCCTCAAACGTTCCGGTTTGAGCGTGGGCGCGGGCGCTTTTGCCAGCCAGTTGCCTTTCAGCATGATGGGCAAGGCGCAAGCCGCCAAGGCCGACGGCAAGACCGAAGTCAGGCGTACCGTCTGCACGCACTGCTCGGTGGGCTGCGCGATTGACGCCGTGGTGCAAAACGGCGTGTGGGTGCGTCAGGAACCGGTGTTTGACTCCCCGCTTAATCTCGGCGCGCACTGCGCCAAAGGCGCTTCGGTGCGCGAACACGGCCATGGCGAACATCGCCTCAAATACCCGATGAAGCTGGCGGACGGCAAATGGAAAAAAATCAGCTGGGATCAGGCCATCAACGAAGTCGGCGACAAACTGCTGGCTATACGAAAAGAAAGCGGGCCCGACGCGACTTACTGGGTGGGCTCCTCCAAACACAGCAATGAGCAATCTTATCTGTTGTGCAAATGGGTGCGTCTGTTCGGCACCAACAACACCGACCATCAGGCGCGCATTTGCCACTCCACCACCGTGGCGGGCGTGGCGAATACCTGGGGTTACGGCGCCATGACCAATTCCTATAACGACGAGCACAATTCCAAGTGCATCCTGTTCCTCGGCAGCAACGCGGCGGAAGCGCACCCGGTTTCGATGCTGCATACCATTCATGCCAAGGAATCAGGGGCGAAAATAATTGTAGTGGATCCGCGCTTTACGCGCACCGCGGCGAAAGCAGGCCTGTATGTGCGCCACCGTTCCGGCAGCGACGTGGCGTTTATTTACGGCATGCTCTATCACATCTTCAAGAACGGCTGGGAAGACAAGCAATACATTCATGACCGTGTTTATGGCATGGAAAAGGTGCGGGAAGAGGTGATGAAGTGGACGCCAGACAAGGTGCAAGATGTCACTGGCGTCCCGGAAGAGCAGGTTTACACCGTGGCCGAAGCGATGGCCAAGAACAAGCCCAGCACCATCGTGTGGGCGATGGGCCAGACCCAGCACTCCACGGGGAATGCGGTGGTGCGCGCGAGTTGCATTTTGCAATTGGCCCTGGGCAACGTCGGCGTTTCAGGCGGCGGCACTAACATCTATCGCGGTCATGACAATGTGCAGGGCGCGACCGACTTGGGGCCCAACCCCGACTCACTGCCGGCTTATTACGGTCTCGCCGAAGGTTCGTTCAAACATTGGTGCAATGTCTGGAACGTGGATTTCGAGTGGCTGAAAAAACAATATGCGGCAGGCATGATGGGCAAGCCCGGGATTACCGTGTCGCGCTGGATAGACGGCGTGACGGAAAAAAATGATCTGGTTGACCAGGAATCAAACCTGCGCGCCGTGGTGTTCTGGGGCCACGCTCCGAACAGCCAGTCGCGCGGCAAGGAAATGGTCGAAGCGATGAAGAAGCTCGATCTGCTGGTGGTGATAGACCCGTATCCTTCCGCCACCGCCGCGATGGCGGCGATGGTGAGAAAAGACGGGGTGTATCTGCTGCCGGCGGCGACGCAGTTCGAAACCAGCGGTTCGGTCACTGCGTCCAACCGTTCGCTGCAATGGCGCGATAAAGTCATCGAGCCGTTGTTCGAGTCCAAGCCGGATGAAACCATCATGTATCTGTTGGCCAGGAAATTTGGTTTCGCGGATCAGTTGGTGGGCAAGAAAGACGGCAAGCAGAATATCCGCGTGGAAAACGACCAGCCGAATATCGAGGATATCACCCGCGAATTCAACCGCGGTTCTTGGACCATCGGCTATACCGGCCAGTCACCCGAGCGTCTGCAGGCGCATATGCGCAACATGCATGTGTTCGATGTGAAGACCCTGCGCGCCAAGGGCGGCAAGGACGCCAAGACCGGTTATGTGCTGGACGGCGATTATTTCGGCCTGCCGTGGCCGTGTTACGGCACGGCGGAACTCAAGCATCCCGGTTCGCCCAATCTGTACGACACCTCCAAGCACATGATGGATGGCGGCGGCAACTTTCGCGCCAACTTCGGCGTGGAAAAAGACGGCGTCAATCTGCTGGCGGAAGACGGTTCGCATTCGAAAGGCGCCGACATCACCACCGGTTATCCGGAATTTGACCATGTGATGCTGAAGAAACTCGGCTGGTGGGATGAACTGACCGAAGCGGAAAAAGCCAAGGCGGAAGGCAAGAACTGGAAGACCGATCTTTCGGGCGGTATTCAGCGCGTGGTGATGAAGCACGGCTGCCATCCGTTCGGCAACGCCAAGGCGCGCGCGCTGGTATGGAACTTCCCGGACCCGGTTCCTTTGCATCGCGAGCCTTTGTATTCACCGCGGCCGGATCTGGTCGAAAAATATCCGACGCATGACGACAAAAAAGCTTTCTGGCGCCTGCCCACGCTGTTCAAGACCGTGCAGGAACAGAACAAGGATATTTCCAAGCAGTATCCGCTGGTCATGACCAGCGGCCGTCTGGTCGAGTACGAAGGCGGCGGCGAGGAGACTCGTTCCAACCCGTGGCTGGCCGAATTGCAGCAGGAAATGTTCGCCGAGATCAACCCCAGGGACGCCAACGATCGCGGTATCCGCAACAACGAGTATATGTGGGTTGAATCGCCGACCAAGGCGCGCCTCAAGCTCAAAGCTCAGGTGACTGAGCGCGTGGCTTCAGGAACGGTGTTCCTGCCGTTCCACTTCTCCGGTTGGTGGATGGGCAAGGATATGCTCGAATACTATCCGGAAGGCGCGTATCCGATTGTGCGCGGCGAATCGGTCAATACCGCGACCACTTACGGCTACGACTCGGTCACCATGATGCAGGAAACCAAAACCACTTTGTGCCAGGTCACCAAAGCCTGACCACCCATCATGCACATTAAAGGAGCAGACAAATGGCTAGAATGAAATTTCTGTGTGATGCGGAACGCTGCATCGAATGCAACGGCTGCGTGACGGCGTGCAAGAACGAGCACGAAGTGCCGTGGGGCGTGAACCGGCGCCGCGTGGTCACCATAGACGACGGCATTCCTGGAGAAAAATCAATTTCCGTGGCTTGCATGCACTGCTCGGATGCGCCGTGCATGGCGGTGTGCCCGGTGGATTGTTTTTACAAAACCGAGGAAGGCATAGTGCTGCATGACAAGGATTTATGCATCGGCTGCGGCTACTGTTTTTACGCCTGTCCGTTCGGCGCGCCGCAGTTCCCGCAAGATGGCGCGTTCGGCTTGCGCGGCAAGATGGATAAATGCACTTATTGCGCCGGCGGTCCGGAGCAGAACTTCTCCGAAACCGAGTTCAAGAAATACGGCCGCAACCGCATCGCCGAAGGCAAGTTGCCGGCATGCGCCGAAATGTGCTCCACCAAGGCGCTCTTGGCGGGTGATGCCGACGTGATTTCCGACATCTACCGCACCCGCGTCACCAAGCGCGGCAGGGGCGCGGACCTGTGGGGCTGGAGTACGGCTTACGGCCGCCCCGAAAAAGCGCCGGCGCCGGGAGGAAAATCGTGAGAAAAATCATGCTGGCATTTTTGCTTGGCGCGCTTGCCGTCAGTTTTTCCGGCTGCGGCGAGAAACCGGCCGTGATCTACAAGCAGGGCAAATATCAGGGCAAACCGGATACCCAGCCTTGGGACAACGAGCAGTTTAAGGGCAACCGAACAGCTTGGGAAAATGCTATCAAAGCGCGCGCGGAACTTGAAAACGAATACAAGAGGACCAACACAGGGGACCAATTATGAGGTCAACAAGTGCAGCAGTTCTGTTG
>JBOIFQ010000285.1:0-9040 GCA_050741655.1 Burkholderiales bacterium
CCGTGTTTATAAGGCTGGTTGACCAGTGTTTCGAGCATTGCGCTCATAGCCTTGGCTCCTGATTATTCGCGTTAAACGTTGAAACTTTCGCCGCAACCACACTGACCCTTGATATTGGGATTCTCGAACTTGAACGTTTCCTTGAAACCATCCTTGACGAAATCCAGCACCGAGCCGTCGAGAAAAGGCAGGCTCTCCCCATCCACCACCACTTTCGCGTCGTGCGATTCGAACAAGTGATCTTGCGCGCCCACCTTGTCGGCGTAATCGAAAGTGTAGGCCATTCCCGAGCAGCCGACTTTTTTCACGCCCAGGCGCAACGCCACCACTCCGGCGCGCTTGGCCAGGACTTTCTTGATGTGGTTCGCCGCATTTTCAGTCAATGTAATTGCCATTTTCATCGCTCCTTCATAAATCACATAAATCAGACCGCCACCGCGGTCAGGCGTTTCAATTTCATGAGTACAACCTGCAGCGCGCGCAAAAACTTCGCAAGCTGCTGCCGCGTGTTGTCCTTGCCCAGGCTCACCCGCACCGCGCTTTTTGCGAGATCAGGCATTACTCCCATCGCCAGCAAGGTAGCGCTAGGCTCATGCCCGACGCTGGAACACGCCGAGCCGCTCGACACCGCGAAACCGGCCTTATCCAGTTCAATCACCAGCGTTTCGCCTTCAATGCCGCTAAAAGCGAAATAACAGGTATTGGGAATGCGCGGCGCATTGGCGCCAAACAAGTGCGCGCCCATTGCGCGCAATTCCTTTTCCAATCCGTCCCGCAGCACACTCAACTGCGTCGCCAAATCCTGGCTGCTGCTTTGCGCCAGTTCGCACGCCGCGCCGAAACCCACGATCGCCGGCACATTCTCGGTACCGGAGCGCAGGCCTTTCTCATGCCCGCCACCCGTGAGCAGCGGCTTCAATTCCATGCGCCGGTCGAGAATCAGCGCCGCCGCGCCCTTGGGGCCGTAAATCTTGTGCGCCGAAATAGTCATGGCATGCACGTTGAGCGCGAAAAAATCCACGGCGATTTTGCCCAACGCCTGCACCGCGTCGGTATGTATCCAGGCTTTTTGCCGCCGCGCTTGCTCGGCTACCGCCGCCACATCCTGAATCACGCCGGTTTCGTTGTTGGCGAGCATCACCGACACAATGCCGGTGGGTTGCGCCAGCGCCGCTTCCACATCGGCAAGATTGATCCTGCCTTCGCCATCCACCGCAAACTTGTGCAGCTTCCAGCCTGCTTTTGCCAGCTCCTGCGCCGGTTTCGCCACGCAGGGATGCTCGACGGCGCTGACCGCGATTTGCGTGGGCTTCAATTGCGCCGCCGCGCCCTTGATAAACGTGTTGTTGGCTTCGGTGCCGCTGCTCATGAAATAAACCTGCGGCGGCGCAACCTTCACCGCCGCCGCGACTTGTTCGCGTGCGGCGGCAATCGCCTTCTTCGCCTGCGTGCCGTATTCATGGCGGCTGGAGGCGTTGCCGTAATGCGTATGCAAATACGGCAGCATCGCCTTGAACACGCGCATATCGAGCGGCGTGGTGGCGTTGTGATCGAAATAGACCGGCAGGTTCATGCGCGAAACTCAGGCCGGCAGCGCCGGTTGGTTTTTTTTCTGCTTGCGCTGATCGCGCATCACCACCACTTGGCTCGATTTCTGCTGGCTCGCCACCAGTTGCGACAACGTGACCGATTGCAGGTAATCGAAAATGCGGTCATTCAGCGACGCCCATAAATCATGCGTCAGGCATTTGTGCTCATCGCGGCAGTTTTCCTTGCCGCCGCATTGCGTGGCGTCGAGCGGCTCATCCACCGCCAGAATGATTTCGGCCACCGACAGCTCGTCCACTTTTTTGGCGAGGCAATAACCGCCGCCGGGACCGCGCACGCTGTCCACCAGCGCGCGCCGGCGCAGCTTGCCGAAAAGTTGCTCCAGATATGACAACGAAATTTTCTGGCGCGCGCTGATTTCGGACAAGGTGACCGGCCCGCCGCCGTGGCGCATCGCCAGATCCACCATCGCCGTCACCGCAAAACGTCCTTTAGTCGTCAGTCGCATAGGCCCGCCTTTCAGGTAAAGCTTAATACCCGATTAATTTTGTCAACTATACAATACCCGAACATTTCAATCAAGTTTTAATCCACTATTTTATTGAGGTAATTCGGGTCAAACTTGTCCGCGGTGGCCTTCTCGTCTTCGACCCTGGCGCCCAGTTTTTCCAATTCTTTCAAGATGATTTCGATGCGATGATCTACCGTCAAAGTGTGATCCAGCAATCCGTGGATGGCTTTCGACACCGGGTCGTTTTCATCCTTGTTCACGCCGTAAGCGGAAAAACCCATTTTTTCCGCTGCTTCGACGCGCGCTTTTTCCTGTTCGCCATCCACGATGCGCCCGGGAATGCCCACCACCGTGGCGCCGGGCGGCACTTCCTTCACCACCACCGCATTGGAGCCGATTTTCGCGCCCGCGCCGACTAAGATCGGGCCCAGAACCTTGGCGCCCGCGCCGATCACCACGCCTTTATCCAGAGTCGGATGGCGCTTGCCTTGATTCCATGAGGTGCCGCCCAGAGTCACGCCGTGATAGAGCGTGCAATCATCGCCGATTTCCGAAGTCTCGCCGATCACCACGCCCATGCCATGATCTATGAACACGCGGCGGCCGATTTTCGCGCCGGGATGGATTTCGATGCCGGTAATCCAGCGCGAAAAATGCGACACCAGCCGTCCCAGCCATTTGAAATCGGCGTTCCACAGCCCATGCGAAAACTTGTGTATCTGCAACGCGTGAAAACCCGGATAGCAGGTAATGACTTCCCAAGTAGTGCGCGCCGCCGGGTCGCGCTCGAACACGCAAGCGATGTCTTCCTTAATATGTTCAAGCATTTAAATCAACTTGATTCGCCTTAATAAGCATAAGTTTATAAAACCATACTAAATTAGTCAACTATTTACGTAGAGCGTTCAAAATGCCGCGCAGTATATTCACTTCATCTTTTTCCAGCCGTGTGCGCGCAAACAATCGCCGCAGCCTTTCCATCAGGCGCGTGGGCTGCTCGGGATTCATGAATTCCGTATCGATCAAAACCTGTTCGAGGTGACGGTAGAACATTTCAATCTCATCAAAACTCGCCGCCTCGAATACCGGCTGCGGCGGGTGTTCATCGCCGTTTAGCGCCATGCGCAATTCGTAACACATCACCTGCACCGCGGCCGCGAGATTCAGCGACGAAGATTCCGGATTGGCCGGGATATGCGCCAGCATTTGGCATTTGATGATTTCCTGATTGCTCAAACCCGCTATTTCACTGCCGAACACCAGCGCCACCGGCTGCTCTCGCGCCCGCTCCAGCATCAAGCCAGCCGCTTCCCTGGCATTACAGGCTATATGCGAAAGTTCGCGCGTACGCGCGGTGAGCGCCAGCGCGAACGTGGTGCCGGACAGCGCTTCCTCCAGCGATGCGCAAACACGCGCCGTATCCAGCAAGTCCTGCGCGCCTGCGGCCAAGGCTTGCGCTTCGGCATCGGGAAAGCGCCGCGGATTCACCAGATACAGCGCGCTCAGCCCCATGGTTTTCATGGCGCGCGCGGCGGAACCGATATTGCCGGGATGGCTGGTGTGGCTCAGCACCACGCGCACGTTGGCAAGCGGGTTGGGCGGGTTCATATTAGAATGACGCTCTCCTTGAATAATTTTAATCATGCACCCCATGCTCACCATCGCGGTGAAAGCCGCACGCCGCGCCGGCGGCATCATCAACCGCGCCTCGCTTAATCTCGATGTGCTGACGGTCAAGCACAAAACCTTCAATGATTTCGTGAGCGAAGTGGACCGCGCGGCGGAACAGGCGATTATCGGCGTGCTGAAAGAGACGTATCCCGAGCATGCGATTTTAGCAGAAGAGAGCGGCACGCAGGGCGAGTCGGATTATCTGTGGATCATCGATCCGCTCGACGGCACCACCAATTTTCTGCATGGTTTTCCGCAGTACGCGGTATCCATCGCCCTGCGGCACAAAAATATACTCACGCACGCGGTAGTGTACGACCCGGGGCGCAACGAATTATTCACCGCCACGCGCGGACGCGGCGCCTATCTCAACGACCGCCGGCTGCGGGTGAGCAAGCGCCTCAAGCTCGCCGACTCGTTGATCGGCACCGGTTTTCCGTTCCGCGAACTCAAACATTTCGATGCCTATCTCGCCATGTTCCGCGCCATCACCCAGAACACCGCCGGAGTGCGCCGCCCCGGCGCGGCTTCGCTGGATCTGGCTTATGTCGCAGCGGGAAGACTCGACGGTTTCTGGGAATTTGGCTTGAGCCCGTGGGACATCGCGGCGGGCGCACTGCTGATTCAGGAATCCGGCGGCTTGATCGGCGACCTCGAAGGCAATGACAGCTATCTAAAAAACGGCGACGTGGTGGCGGGCAACCCCAAAATTTTCGGTCAGCTTATCAAAATCCTGGCACCGCACTTACCCAAACCCTAGCGCTTCAGGTTCGGAAACAATGAGTGAAGACGCGACCAAACAGGTGCATGAGATGGTGGACGCTGTCTACCGTTCCGAGTCGCGCCGTGTCCTCGCCACGCTGATCCGCTTGCTCGGTGATTTTGACCTCGCCGAGGAAGCGCTGCACGATGCCTTCAGAGCGGCGATGGAGCAATGGCCGCGCGACGGCGTGCCTGCCAATCCGCGCGCGTGGCTGGTCTCGACCGGCCGCTTCAAAGCCATCGACGGCATGCGACGCCAAGCCCGGTTTGAGGCGCTGGATGACGCCGCAGAACCCGTTGACCCGGCTAGCGAAGACATTGTCATACAGGACAGCGAGAGCGTCGAGGACGACCGCCTGCGCCTGATCTTCACTTGCTGCCATCCGGCCCTGCCGCCGGACGCGCAGGTCGCACTCACCCTGCGCGAGGTTTGCGGTCTCACCACCGAAGAAATAGCCCACGCGTTCCTGACCCCTGCACCCACGCTGGCGCAGCGCATCGTGCGCGCCAAGACGAAGATTCGCGACGCGCGCATTCCCTATCAGGTGCCCTCGCCCGAGGAGTTGCCGGAGCGGCTGGACAGCGTGCTGCGCGTGATTTACCTGGTGTTCAACGAGGGCTACTCCGCATCGTCGGGCGCATCGCTGACGCGGCACGATCTCTCGAGCGAGACCATCCGCCTGGCACGGCTGCTCATCGAGTTGCTGCCGGAACCCGAGGCGATGGGGTTGCTCGCCTTGATGCTGCTCTCCGAATCACGGCGCGCGGCGCGCACTTCGCCCACGGGTGACCTGATCCTGCTGGATGACCAGGACCGCTCGCTTTGGAACCGGGAGCAGATTGCGGAAGGTGTTGCGCTGGTAGAGCGGGCTCTGTCGTCGCGCCGCATCGGCCCATACACACTGCAGGCAGCGATCGCGGCGGTGCACGCCGAATCGCGCGACGCGGCCGCGACCGACTGGGCCCAGATCGTCGGCCTCTACGACGTGCTGATGCGTGCCGATCCCTCGCCTGTGGTCGAACTCAATCGTGCCGTGGCGGTGGCGATGCGCGACGGTCCCGAGACGGGCCTGGCGCTGATCGACGCCATCCTTGCGCGCGGCGATCTGCCGGACTACCGCCTCGCGCACGCGGCGCGCGCCGATATGTGCCGGCGGCTGGGGAAAATCATGGAAGCACGAGCGTCCTACCGACGGGCTTTGGAACTCACGCGACAGGAGCCGGAGCGGCGGTTTCTTGAGCGGCGGTTGGCCGAGTTAAAAAATAATCGGCTCGTTGTCGATTAGGCGCGCGGCCGTTCGACTAGGTGGTGAAGACAGCCGTAACCGTGCGGTAACCGGCGTTCCCTATTCCAAACTAAAAGGAGTAACTACCATGCGATTCATGATTATCGTCAAAGCCACCAAGGACTCGGAAGCCGGCGTTATGCCTAGCGAACAACTTCTCACCGATATGGGGAAGTACAACGAAGAACTCGTAAAAGCGGGCATCATGCTCGCGGGCGATGGCTTGCACCCAAGCTCGAAGGGCGTGCGAGTGCGATTCTCGGGTAAGCAACGTTCAGTCATCGACGGGCCGTTCGCCGAGACCAAGGAGCTCATCGCCGGTTTCTGGATGTGGCAGGTGAAGTCATTGGATGAAGCGATCGAATGGGTCAAGCGCTGCCCCAATCCCATGCCGGGGGACTCCGATATCGAGATTCGCCAGGTGTTTGAGGCGGAAGATTTCGGCGCCGAGTTCACGCCCGAGCTGAGGGAACAGGCGGAGCGCGTGTACGAGCAAATCGCCAGTAAGAAATAGCCACACACTGTCCCTAACCCATAACTGGAGAGACGATCATGCCACAAGTAAAACCTGTTCCAGACGGGATGCACACGGTAACACCACACCTGGTTTGCGCCGGCGCGGCGGCCGCCATTGATTTCTACAAGAAGGCTTTCAACGCTGTGGAAACGGGACGGCTGCCGGGCCCGCAGGGAAAACTCATGCATGCCATGATCCGAATTTGTGATTCAGCGGTCATGCTGGTGGACGAAATGCCCGAATGGGGCGCACTTGGACCGAAAGCGCTTAAGGGCTCCCCGGTCACCATCCACCTCTACGTCGAGGACGTTGACGCGTTCGTGGTGCGCGCCGTCGCCGCAGGAGCGAAAATCACGATGCCGGTAGCCGACATGTTCTGGGGCGACCGCTATTGCAAGCTCGAAGACCCGTTCGGCCATCATTGGTCGGTGGCCACGCATATTCGCGACGTGAGCCGCGAAGAAATGCAACAAGCGATGCAGAAAATGGGCGGCTGATCCCCATCTCGAATCAATAACCCGGAGGCATCCATGTTCAAGGTCATTGCAATCGTAATTGTTGTTGTGCTCGCTGCTGTTCTCATCCTTGCCGCGACCAAGCCCGACACTTTCCGCGTCCAGCGCGCGGCGAGCATCAAGGCGCCGCCGGAGAAAATCTTTGCGCTCATCAACGACCTTCACAGTTGGGATGCCTGGTCTCCTTGGGAGAAAAAAGATCCCGCGATGAAGCGGACCTTCGGCGCCACCACCGCCGGCAAGGGGGCGACCTATGCGTGGGACGGCAACAAGGACGTCGGCCAGGGCAGCATGGAGATCATCGAGTCCGCCACTCCAGGCAAAGTCGCGCTCAAGCTCGATTTCGTCAAACCGTTCGAAGCCCACAACACCGTTGAATTCACGCTGTCGCCCAAGGGCAACGCCACCGAAGTCACGTGGACGATGCAGGGTCCCACGCCCTACTTCGCGAAAATCATCCATGTGTTTATCAACATGGACAGCATGGTCGGCAAGGACTTCGAAGCCGGCCTGGCGAGCATGAAAGCCGCCGCCGAAAAGTGAGCCGGAACGGGAGAACGCCATGAAATTTCTATGCTTGATCTGCGCCGAGAAAGTGATGGAGCAAATGCCGGAAGCCGATGCCGAGAAGCACTACCAGGAGTACGCCGTCTTCACCGAAGTTATCCGTAACAGCGGCCACTTCATCGGTTGTAACCGGCTCGAACCTCCCGCTGCCGCGACCACGATCCGCGTGCGCAACGGCAAGGTCTCGGCCACAGACGGACCCTGGGTCGAGACCAAGGAGCAGCTCGGCGGCTACTATTCATCGAAGCCAAGGATCTTAACGAAGCAATTCTGGTGGCGGCGAAGATTCCGGGGGCGTGGCGCGGCTGCGTCGAAGTGCGGCCGATCGCCGAAGACGCGCGGACGCTGCGCGCGCTCGGCTTTTCCAACACCAATGATAACCACCGCGCCGCTTAAAATACTGCAGGGTGTTGAAAAACGTAGCGAGCGCCGCCAAGACGAGGCGCGAGGGGGCGAAGAAGCGGAATGTATAGAGGAATACATGAGCGTTCTGAGTCCCCGAGGAACGAAGTATTGGCAAGCGCAGTAGTTTTTCAACATCCTGCTAAGGAGCAAGCAATGAAATATCTGTGCCTGGTTTATCTCGATGAGAAACGGATGGACGAGCTGCCCGACGAAGACTGCGTGGCTTACGACACGGCGATCCGCAAGAGCGGCAACTGCATCGCGTCGGAGGCCCTCGAGTCCGTGCAGACGGCCACCACCGTGCGCGTCAGGAATGACAAGGTGTCCGTCACCGACGGGCCTTTCGCCGAGACCAAAGAGCAGTTGGCCGGTTTCTACATGATCGAAGCGCAGGACCTGAATCAAGCCATCCAGATCGCAGCGAAAATTCCACCGGCGCGCGTGGGCAGTATTGAAGTGCGGCCGATCCGCCCGATTAGGGAAAATGTCGCGCAGGCCGAATCGCGCAAGAGTGCCTCTTAGAGGAGAGAACAATGACTCGCATTAGCAGGACATCGGCAGTTCGAACGCACCGCCCTTCTGTTCGCGCACGCCGCCGCATGGTAGTGCTGGTGGCCACGCGCAAAGGCGCCTGGCTGTATCACGGCGATGCAGCGCGGAAAACTTGGCGCGCCGACGGTCCGCATTTTCTCGGCCACATCATCAGCCACCTTGTGCTCGACCCCCGCGACGGGCGAACGCTGCTGGCGGCGGCGAAAACCGGTCACCTCGGTCCCACCGTCTTTCGCTCCATGGACCTAGGGCGCACTTGGAAGGAATCCGCGCAGCCGCCGGCATTCGCGAAAGCGCCGGCCGGCGAACAGGGACGCGCGGTGGATCACACGTTCTGGCTCACGCCCGGAAATGCGGCGGAGCCTGGCGTCTGGTATGCGGGAACCTCGCCGCAGGGTTTGTTTCGCTCCGGAGACGGCGGTGTCACATGGAAGCCGTTCTCCTCCATCAATGACGACCCGCTATACCGGAAATGGATGGGCACGGTGCAAGACGGCACGCCGGATGGACCGAAGCTGCATTCGATCATTGTCGACCCGCGCGATTCCAGGCATTTCTACTTCGCGATGTCCGGCGGCGGTGTGCACGAGTCGGTCGACAATGGCCAGAGCTGGACGCCGCTCCTCAAGGGGCTCGAAGTGGTCGAAGGCTTCGACCGGGGCAATGCCGCTTTTCACGATCCGCATTGCATTCGGCTCTGTCCCAG
>JBOIFQ010000286.1:0-5048 GCA_050741655.1 Burkholderiales bacterium
ATTCCGGCCAATCCCGTTGCATCGTGATTGGCGCTCGCAGGCTCGTCGCAGTGCGACTCGAATTCCCTGCTCGCCTAACTGAGCTACCAGGCCGTTATTTGAAGCGCGCTATTTTAATACAAAAACCAGTCCAGCCGACAAATTCCCTCTCTTAAGCAAACAAAACCCCTTGGCTGTAAACCAAGGGGTTTTGAATTTTTACTCGGCAGACAACAATTACATGTCCATGCCGCCCATACCACCCATGCCGCCCATGCCACCGCCGCCATGGTCATGGCCGGAGCTTTCTTCCTTCGGCATCTCGGCGATCATGCAATCGGTGGTCAGCATCAAGCCGGCGATGGAAGCCGAATTCTGCAGCGCATAACGGGTGACCTTGGTCGGGTCGAGCACGCCCATTTGCACCATGTCGCCGTATTCGCCGGTGGCGGCGTTGTAACCGAAATTACCTTTGCCTTCCTTGACTTTGCTGGTCACCACGGAAGGTTCCGCACCCGAGTTGGCAACGATCTGGCGCAGCGGTTCTTCCAGCGCGCGCAGCACGATCTTGACGCCGGCGTCCTGATCCACGTTATCGCCCTTGACCTTGATGTTGGCGCGCGCACGCAGTAAAGCCACACCGCCGCCGGGGACGATGCCTTCTTCCACCGCGGCACGGGTCGCGTGCAGCGCATCTTCCACGCGCGCTTTTTTCTCTTTCATTTCGACTTCGGTCGCGGCGCCGACTTTAATCACCGCCACGCCGCCGGCGAGCTTCGCCACGCGCTCCTGCAGTTTTTCCTTGTCGTAATCGCTGGTGGCCTCGTCAATCTGTTTGCGGATCGTTTCGACGCGCGACTTAATCGTGTCGGCCTTGCCCGCGCCGTCGATAATGGTCGTGTTTTCCTTGCCCACTTCCACACGCTTGGCTCGTCCCAGGTCCTTGAGTGTCGTGTTCTCCAGCTTGAGCCCCAGCTCCTCGGCGATAACCGTGCCGCCGGTGAGGATTGCGATATCCTCCAGCATGGACTTGCGGCGGTCGCCGAAGCCCGGGGCCTTGACGGCGGTGGTCTTGAGAATGCCGCGCAGATTGTTGACCACCAGGGTGGCGAGCGCCTCGCCATCCACTTCTTCGGCCACGATCAGCAACTGCCGGCCTGACTTGGCCACCAGTTCCAGCACCGGCAGCAATTCGCGGATGTTGGAAATCTTTTTGTCGTGCAGCAGGATGTAGGGGTCATCCAGCAGCGCGATTTGCTTGTCGGGGTTGTTGATGAAGTAAGGAGACAGGTAGCCGCGGTCGAACTGCATGCCTTCGACCAAGTCCAACTCGTTTTGCAGGCCCTTGCCATCCTCGACGGTGATCACGCCTTCCTTGCCTACTTTGTCCATGGCGTCGGCGATGATCTTGCCGATGGCTTCATCGGCATTGGCGGAGATAGCGCCCACCTGGGCGATCTCCTTGGTGGTGGTGCAGGGTTTGGAGATCTTTTTCAGTTCTTCGACCACCGCTTCCACGGCCTTGTCGATGCCGCGCTTGAGGTCCATCGGGTTCATTCCGGCCGCCACGTATTTCATGCCTTCCTGGATGATGGATTGCGCCAGCACGGTGGCGGTGGTGGTGCCATCACCCGCGACATCGGAGGTCTTGGACGCCACTTCCTTCACCATTTGCGCGCCCATGTTTTCGAATCTGTCTTTCAGTTCGATTTCCTTGGCCACCGATACACCGTCCTTGGTGATGGTGGGCGCGCCGTAAGAGCGCTCCAGAACCACGTTGCGGCCTTTCGGGCCAAGGGTGATTTTGACTGCGTTGGCCAGGACATTCACACCGGCGAACATCTTGGCGCGCGCGGTTTCACCGAATCTTACGTCTTTAGCTGCCATAATTCTTCTCCTAAAATAAATTCCGAATCAATTATTCGACCACGGCCATGATGTCCGATTCGTTCATGACCAACAGTTCATCACCCTTGATTTTCACCGTCTGGCCGGAATATTTGCCGAACAGGACTTTGTCACCGACTTTTACATCCAGTGGCCGGACTTTGCCGTCTTCCAGCACTTTACCCTTGCCCACGGCGACGATTTCACCCTGATCGGGCTTTTCCGCAACGGTGTCGGGGATCACGATGCCGGAAGCCGTCTTGCGTTCTTCTTCCAAGCGCCTGACAATAACGCGGTCGTGTAAAGGACGAATTTTCATATTTCACTCCGATAGTTAGGTATCAACTCGGCCAAGCGGCAGGAATGCCGTCTGGCACTTAAAATGGGATTAGCACTCAACTACTGCGAGTGCTAATAATAAGGCCTAAACCTTTTATTATCAAGGGGTGTTTGTGAGCAACAGGGAATATATGGCACGCAGCCTGTCCGCCGTCTGGCATCCTTGCACCCAAATGAAGGCACACGAAACTCTGCCGCTCATCCCTATAAAAGAAGGCCGTGGGCTGTGGCTTTACGATTTCGACGGCAGGCGTTATCTCGATGCCATCAGCTCGTGGTGGGTGAATCTGTTCGGTCATTGCAATCCGCGCATCAACGCCGCTTTACATGAGCAGCTGGATAAGCTCGAGCATGTGCTGCTCGCCGGATTCACGCATCAGCCGGTGATTGAACTGTCGGAACGCCTGAGCCGGCTCGCGCCGCGCGGGCTGGGACATTGTTTTTATGGCAGCGATGGCGCATCGGCGATCGAAATCGCGCTGAAAATGAGTTTTCATTTCTGGCGCAATAGTGGAAAAGATCAAAAGACCGGCTTCATCAGTCTCGCCAACGGCTACCACGGCGAAACACTGGGCGCGCTTTCGGTTACCGACATTCCATTGTTCAAGGATACTTACGCGCCGCTGCTGCGCCATAACGCCAGCGTGCCCTCGCCTGATTCGCGTTGCGCCGCAGCCGGCGAATATAGCCTGCAGTACGCGCTGCGCTGCGCGGAAAAACTGGAGGCATATTTAAACCAACATCACCGGGAGCTTGCCGCCTTCATCGTGGAGCCGCTGGTGCAATGCGCCGGCGGCATGGCCATGTATCATCCTGAATATCTCAAACGCGCGCGGCAGCTTTGCGATCAATATGAAGTGCATCTCATCGCCGATGAAATCGCGGTGGGATTTGGGCGCACCGGAACCTTGTTCGCCTGCCAGCAAGCCGGCATCACGCCGGATTTTCTGTGTCTGTCGAAAGGGCTCACCGGTGGTTATCTGCCGCTATCCGTCACGTTGACCACGGATGGCATTTACCAGGCATTTTATCACGATGAAACTGCGCGCGGTTTTTTGCACTCGCATTCCTACAGCGGCAATGCGCTCGCCTGCCGCGCCGCGCTCGCCACGCTGGATATTTTCGAGCAGGACAAAGTGATTCAAAACAATTACGCCCGGTCCGCGCTGCTCACTAAAATCTCCCAACCGCTGGCGCGGCATGCCAGGGTCAAAGATTTCCGCAATACCGGAATGATCTGGGCGTTCGAAGTCTTGGCGGAGGATAAAAATTTCGCGCGCAATTTTTATCGCGCGGCGCTGGAACAGGAATTATTGCTGCGTCCGTTGGGCAACACCGTGTATTTCATGCCGCCTTACATCATTAACGAAGAAGAAATGCATTGGCTGGTGAATAAAACAATAAATTTAGTGGAGAAATTTCCCAAATGATACGTAATATTTTTATTTTGTTAGTTATTTTTACAGTGTCGCCGGTTCTGGCGGAACGCTTGCCGGCACCGCTCGTGCAGGCAATGAAGCGCGCGGGCCTCAACGAACAGCACGCAGGAATTTTCGTGCAGGAGGTAAATGCCAAAGCGCCGCTCCTGATATATGGCGCGGATCATCCTTTCAATCCGGCTTCCGCCATGAAGCTTTTGACCACTTATGCCGCTCTGGAATTGCTCAGCCCCGCTTACACCTGGAAAACCGAATTTTTCGCTCACGGCGTGCTCGCCAACGGCGTGCTGAACGGCGATCTGATTATCAAAGGCTATGGCGACCCCAAGCTCACGCTGGAAAATTTCTGGTCCATGCTGCGCGAACTCAAGTTGCGCGGCCTGCGCGAGATCCGCGGCGATCTGATTCTGGATCGCGCTTATTTCAAAAGCGCGGACCCGGACGCGGAGCTTTTCGACAACGAGCCGGCACGTCCTTACAACGTCGCGCCGGATGCGCTGCTGCTTAATTTCAAGAGCATCCGCCTGCAATTCATTCCCGATCTGGAAAAAAGAACCATGCAAGTGATCGCCGACCCCAAGCCGGCGCAACTTGAAATCGTGAATAATCTTACGCTCACGCTGGAACCGTGCGAAAACTGGAGACCCAAGGATGCGGCCGACATTCAAGTCATGGCGCAATCCGCGCGCATGGTATTGAGCGGCCCCTACCCTCTGGGCTGCGGCGAGCAGGCTTGGCATGTCGCGCTATTCAGCCACCCGCAATATGTGTACAGCGTATTCAAGGAGCTGTGGCAGGAGGCGGGCGGGGTGTTCCAGGGCAATGTGCGCGAAGCGCAAACCCCGGACGAAGCGCGTCTTATTTACAGTGCCGAATCGGCGACACTGGGCGAAGCGGTGCGCGACATCAACAAATGGAGCAACAACGTGATGGCGCGGCAATTGTTCCTCACCTTGGGCGCCGAAACCTCGCATGAACCCGCCACGGCCGAACTGTCGGCGCAGGCGATCAAGGATTGGCTGAAGGATAAAAAATTAAATTTTCCCGAACTGGTGCTGGAAAACGGCGCCGGTCTGTCGCGCATCGAACGCATCAGCGCCCGGCACCTGGGGGCGCTGCTGCTCGCCGCTTATCGCAGCCCGCTGATGCCGGAGCTGATGTCCTCTCTGCCGCTGGCGGCGGTGGACGGTACCATGAAAAAGCGGCTGCGCGACAAGGACCTTTCCGGCCGCGCGCATATCAAGACCGGCAGCCTGGAAGGCGTGAAAGCCATCGCCGGTTACGTGCTCGACCACAAGGGGAGAATGATGGTGGTGGTGTGCCTCATCAATCATGCGCGCGCCGGCGACGCCGAACCGCTGCAGGATGCGCTGCTGCAATGGGTGTATGCGCACAAGTGATGGA
>JBOIFQ010000287.1:0-3781 GCA_050741655.1 Burkholderiales bacterium
ATCATGAACCGCTACGCCCTGTTTTTACTGTGCATGCTGATGAATTTGCCGGCGCGTGGCGCCGATTTGCTGGAAATCTATCGCCAGGCGTTGAGTCAGGACGCGGTGTACGCCTCGGCGCGCGCCGCCTGGCAGGCGGGGCAGGAGAAATTGCCGCAAGGGCGCGCGCTGCTGCTGCCGAGCGTTAATCTCTCCGGCAACACCACCTATAACGACATCGACACCACGCTGCGCGGACCCACAGTCTTGCAAGGCGGGCCGCGCCAATTCAATACCAACGGCATTACCGTGTCGCTGACCCAGCCGTTGTTCCGCAAACAGAACATCGACCAGTATCGGGAAGCGAAATCACAGCTTGCGCAAAGCGACGCGCAGCTGGATGTGGCGGCCGCGGATCTCATCGTGCGCGTGTCGCAGGCGTATTTCGATGTGCTGGCGGCGCAGGACAACGTGGCGTTCGCCGGCGCGCAAAAGACGGCCATCGCCGAACAACTGGCTTCCGCCAAGCGCAATTTTGAAGTCGGTACCGCCACCATCACCGACACCAATGATGCGCAGGCGCGCTACGATCTCACCACTTCGCAGGAAATCGCGGCGCAAAACGATCTCGAAGTCAGAAAACAGGCGCTGGCGCAAATTATCGGCAGCGAACCGCGGTTGCTCAAGCAGCTTGCCACCGATCTCGCCTTGAATCTCCCCGAGCCGAACAACATGGAACGCTGGGTGGATGCGGCGCAGACCAACAGCCCGCAAATCAAATCTTTCCAGGCAGCGCTGGAATTCGCCGGCAAGGAAGTGGATCGCAACCGTGGCGGGCATTATCCGACCATAGATCTGGTCGGCAGCTACAGCAACAACGCGGCTTCCGGCAGCGCCAATTTCGGCGTGGGCAACGACACCAGCAGCAAACTCATCGGCATCCAGCTCAATCTGCCGCTGTTTCAGGGCGGCGGCCAGCAATCGCGGGTGCGCGAAGCGATCGCCAATCGGGAAAAAGCGCAGCAGGATCTGGAAAACACCCGCCGCACGGTGATTTCCTCCACGCGTCAGGCGTTTCTCGGCGTGACCAGCGGCGTGGCGCAAGTCAAGGCGCTGGAACAGGCGCTGATTTCGACTCAAAGCTCGCTCGATTCCACCAAGCTCGGCCAGGAAGTGGGCGTGCGCACCGGAGTGGATGTGCTCAATTCGCAGCAGCAATTGTTCAGCGCCAAGCGCGATCTGGCGCAGGCGCGCTACAACTATATTCTGAGCCAGTTGCGGCTTAAATCCGCCGCCGGGCAGCTCAAGGAAGACGATATTACCGAAGTCAACCGTTGGTTGAGGTAAGCGCCATGATTCGAAACCGCAACTGGTTTGTGGGCGGGCTGCTGCTTTTATTGGCGGCCTGCGCGCCGGAAAATCGCCCCGCGTATCAAGGCTACGCCGAAGGCGAGTACGTGAAAGTCGCGGCGCCTTTCGCCGGCAGCCTCACCGCGCTCCACGTCAAGCGCGGTGACCAGGCGAATAAGGACATGCCGCTGTTTTCCCTGGAGCAGGAAAACGAAGCGGCGGCGCACCGCGAGGCGCAAGAAAGAATGAAGCGCGCCGAAGCGCAGCTGGCGGATTTGCAGAAAGGCAAACGTCCCTCTGAAATCGCCGCTATTCAGGCGCAACTCGCGCAGGCGCGCGCCACTCTGAAACTTTCCACGGCTCAGTTCAAGCGCCAGCAGGAACTGGTGGCGCAGAAATTCGTCAGCCCGGACAAAGTGGATGAAGCACGCTCCGCCTATGAGCGCGACCAGGCACGAGTGGAAGAACTCAGCGCGCAACTCAAGACCGCGCACCTGACCGCGCGCGATGATGAAATCCGTGCGGCAAAAGCGGAAGCCGCGGCGGCACGCGCGGCGCTGGCGCAAGCGGAATGGAAGCTCGCGCAAAAATCCGTAACCACTCCGGTGGCGGGACTGGTGGCCGATACCCTGTATGTGCAAGGCGAATGGGTGCCGGCCGGTTCACCGGTGGTGTCGCTGCTGCCGCCACAAAACATCAAGGTGCGTTTTTTCGTGCCGGAAACCGAGATCGCGCGCATCCGCATTAACGACACGCTGCAACTCAGTTGCGACGGCTGCCAAGCGCTCACCGCGCAGGTAAATTATATTTCGCCGCAGGCGGAATACACGCCGCCGGTGATTTACAGCAAAGACAGCCGCGCCAAGCTGGTGTATCTGGTGGAAGCGCGCCCGCGCACCGAAGTGGCGGCGCTGCTGCATCCGGGTCAGCCGCTGGACGTCTGGCTGCAAGACAGCAACAAAACGGGTGCGCGATGAATTCCGTCATTGCCGTACAGGGCTTGAGCAAAAGTTTTGACGGCAAGCGTGTGGTGGATGATTTTTCGCTCACTGTGGAGCGCGGCCGGATTTTCGGTTTTCTCGGGCCCAATGGCAGCGGCAAAACCACCACCATACGCATGCTGTGCGGCCTGCTCACTCCGGACGCGGGCAAAGGCACCTGCCTCGGCTACGATATCCGCACCCAAAGCGGAGAGATCAAGCGCCGTGCCGGCTATATGACACAGCGCTTCAGCCTTTACGAAGATCTTTCCATTCGCGAGAACCTGGATTTCATCGCGCGCATTTACGGCGTGAAAAATCGGGCGGCGGCGGTGCAGCAGGCGCTGGAACGCCTGGGTTTGTCCAATCGCCGCAATCAACTCGCGGGTGAATTATCCGGCGGCTGGAAGCAGCGCTTGGCGCTCGCCGCCTGTCTGCTGCACGAACCGCAATTGCTGCTGCTGGATGAACCGACCGCGGGCGTGGATCCGAAAGCGCGGCGCGATTTCTGGGAGCAGATTCACGCTCTGGCGGCACAGGGCCTCACGGTGCTGGTGAGCACGCATTACATGGACGAAGCCGAGCGCTGCCACGAACTGGCTTATATCGCTTACGGAAAACTGCTGATTCAGGGCAGCGCGAAAGAAGTGGTGCAGCATTCGCATCTCAGCACCTGGGCGGTCGAAGGCGAGGATTTGAATACGCTGGCCGCCGCATTGAAAAGCCGCTTCGGGGTGGACATGGTGGTGCCGTTTGGCGTCACCTTGCATGTGAGCGGCGGCGATGCGCGCAAGCTGCAGGAAGCGATTGCGCCGTTTCGCGCGGATGCGCGCTGGCGCTGGGCGCCCGCCGAACCGGGGCTGGAAGATGTATTCATCAAGATGATGAGCGATGCCAGGGATAATTTCCAATGAGCGGTAAATATTTTTCCCTGGCGCGTTTCTGGGCGGTACTGGTGAAGGAATTCATTCAAATGCGCCGCGACCGGCTTACTTTCGCCATGATGGTGGGGATTCCCATCATTCAGCTCACTTTGTTCGGCTTCGCCATCAACACCGATCCGAAACAACTGCCGGCGGCGGTGCTGTCCGCGGACAACAGCGAATTTTCCAGGAGCTTCGTGCGCGGCATGGAAAACAGCGGTTATTTTCGCATCGTCAGGGAAATCACCAGCGAAGCGCAGGCCGAACGCATGCTGGCGGTGGGCGAAGTGCAGTTCGTGGTGACGATTCCGCAGGATTTTTCGCGCCAGCTGCAACGCGGAGAAAAACCGGTGCTGCTGGTGGAGGCGGACGCCACGGATCCGGCGGCGACCAGCAACGCGATTTCGGCGTTGAATGCTCTCAACCAGAGCGCGCTCAACCGTGATTTGCAGGGCGCGCTCAAATCCCTGCAGAACACGCCGCCGCCGTTCGAGGTGCGCATACACCGCCGCTATAACGCGGAAGGTGTGACGCAATACAACATCGTGC
>JBOIFQ010000288.1:0-8668 GCA_050741655.1 Burkholderiales bacterium
GCCATAGACATCGTGCACCGGCGCCTGCCATGAAGCTTCCACCGCGCGCGCCAATTCCGGCGTCAGCGGCATGGTGGCGGACAACACGCCCGCCAGATTTTCCAGCACCATCCCGGCTTTGATACAGGCGCGCAAATGCAAAGGCGTGGTCATCAGCCAGCACGGCCGCGGCATTTGCCCGAGCGCAAACTGAATATCCGCCGGCAGTAGCGGACGCGCGTGATGCAGGCCGCACCCCCATTGCAGCGGCAGCATGATGGTGGTCTCCAGACCGTAAAGATGCTGCGGCGGGATGGTGCCGATGATGCCGGCGCCGGGCGCGAGCGCTATGCGCTTGCCCACCGCGCGTGCGATTGCGGTGAGCGACGCCCAGTTCTTCACATGCGGCGTGGGGCGGCCGGTGCTGCCCGAAGTAAAAACTATCGCCGCCGTTTGTTTTCCGGGAATATCCGGTATCGCGCATGCTCCGGCGCTGCGCTGCAAATCATTGGGAAAAGCCATGAGGGTTAACGCGTCTGGCACCTCGGCGTGGTCGGCGAGGCAATACGCATCCGGGTAATCCGCGCACAACTGGCGCAGCGTGTTGGACGCGTGGCTGGGCGGCAGCAGGCTCACCTGCCGCACCTGCAAGGCGGCGGCGAAGCTCACCAGGAAATTATAGCGGTCTTCGCACAGATTCAGCATATAGCGTTTGCGCGGCAAGCGCGCCGCCAGTTGCGTCACCTCGTTCAGGAACTGTGCCGCACTGATCATGTGCTGGCTCTGAAAAGCCACCGCGTCCTGCGGGCGATGCCGGTCCAGCAAGGGGGAAAAATCGTTCATCGCGAATCAGCGCCGCCGCGCCGCCGCCTGCCCCCAGATGTGGCGGATGACCCGCAACGCGGACGCATGGGGATAAGCACGGTAGCGCCAGCGCCGGTAAACGAATTCGCCGAAGAACAATAATCCAACCAGGAGGTAATTGACGAGATTGGTGAACAAAGACCACACCGGCAACGGCGCCCACAGCGCAAGCAAGGCGCTGGTAATGGCCATGAGCGCGAAAAAAACCGCCCAGATCAAGGTCAGCCGCCGCGTGTAGCGCGTGAGCGCCGCGTCGAGTTCACCGCGCTCGATGCGCGCGATGCGGCTGATCACAGGTTCTTCGCCGCGCGCCAGGCTGTGGGCAAAAAAAACGCAAACCAGAAAATTAATCAGCACCGGCGGCACAGTCAGCAGGTCCTCGGCGCTCACAAAATACAGCAGCAAAAGCAGCGGCGCCGGCAGCGCCAGCAGCCATTTCGCTTTCCCGGGCAGACACAGCCCGGCGCAAATCAGCACGCCGGTCAGCGCACCCAGCGCCAGACCGAATTGACCATGCGTCACGGCATAATGATTAAGCGCGGGATAAATGCAGAACATGGCCACGCATAATGCCGCGCGCGGCATGCTTTGAGACGGCGGGTAAGCAGCCTTATTGGGTGCGATGGTGCGCAATGTGAGCGGTCAAAGCGCGCAGTGAAGCAAAAATGCGTTCGTTATCGGCGCTGTCGGAGCGCAGCTGGAAACCGTATTTCCTGGATACCGCCAGAGCGATTTCCAGCATGTCGATCGAATCAAGGCCCAGACCGTTGCGAAACAGCGGCGCATCGGGATTGATTTGCTGCGCGCTGATTTCCAGATTGAGCGCCTCCACGATGAGTTGCGCCACTTCCGGCTCCAGGTCTGGTGTTATTTCCATGTTCTTCATTTCCATCCCGGCACGGCGGATTGTAGTGGTGACGCAATACGCTATTTTAACTGCCGCGTGCGGCAACAGACAAGGAGCAGGCGCGCGGGCTTAAAAAGCTTAGAACATCGTAACCGGCCGGCCTGCCGCCGATTATGCGCGGCGTGCACGGAAACCGTTGGAGATTAAAGCGTGCCCAGCTGTGCGCGGATGCCGCGGTCGAGATTCTGAATCCGGCCGTTGTAGTTGGGATGGATATTGGTGCCATCGTATTTCAGGTTGGTACTGTCTTTATAATTGATGCTGTAGCTTTGAGTGTTATAAGTCACGTCCACCACCGCGATATGGCTGCGCAGGGCGAGCGTGCCGACGATGTTGCCCGGCCGCACCGTCTGCATTTTCCAGCCCAGAGTCGCACCCGCGGCGGTAATGGCCTTGCCCACTTGATCCAGTGATGTTTTTTGACCGCTGCCGGTTTGTACTGGCGCATTGCTGATAGTCAACACTGGTGTTGCGCAGGCCGCAACCAACAGGACGGCGACGGCAATAATCGACCCTGATTTGATGGTTTTCATGATTTCCCCCTTCAGCTCATTAACTTAAGTACGGGGTAAAAACTAAACGCGCAGCCCGATCCCAAATCACCGGGCGCATTCATTATGCCTAATGAATTATATGTGGAGCTATTACGCTGTCAAGGCTGTCCGCAGCATGCTTGCGGCAGCCACTCTCTGCAAGCAATTAACATCAGGGTCAACGGAAAATTTCCCCGCTTATGTCATAGAATGTCATGATGGCTTGGACAACAGATGAATCAGTTGCGCGCCCGCGCGGCGCCAGGCTCGCCGCTTATCTGGCCGTAGCCTACCTGCTCCTCATCGCCTATGCCAGCATGACGCCGTTTGCCGGCTGGCGCGATCCCGGCGTGAGCGCATGGTCGTTTTTATTCGCGCCCTGGCGATACATCCGTTTTTTTGACGTCGTCATTAATTTTTTCGCCTATATTCCGTTGAGTTTTCTGCTGGTGCTGGCGCTGCAATCGCGTTTACGCCTCGGGCGCGCGCTGCTGGTTTCCGCTCTGGCCGGATTCGCGCTCAGCCTGACCATGGAAGCGGTGCAGATGTATTTGCCCATGCGCACCAGTTCCACGCTGGATGTTTTAACCAACGCACTCGGCAGCCTCACCGGCGCCATCATCGCCGCGCGCGCGCGGGTGCGCAAACTGGTTCGCGTTAATCTCGCTTATTTTCGCGACCGCTGGTTTATTCCCGGCCGTCTCGGCGATCTGGGTCTGGTGTTGCTGGGATTATGGTTCGTCAGCCAGTTGAACCCTTCGCTGCCGCTGCTGGGCATCGTATTTTTTTCCGACCAAAACGTCGTGCTGGCTCGCAACTTCAGCTTGCTCGGCTGCCTCTCGGTGCTGTGCAATCTGACCGGCATCAGCCTGTTTTTGATGCTGCTGATGCGCACCGCCAAAGCCGCGCTCATTGCCATCCTGGTGCTGTTGCTGACCGCCTGCGGCATCAAGTTACTGGCCGCGGCTACGCTGCTCAAGCCGCAGGCGCTGCTGCAATGGCTGACCACCGAATCCGTTATCGGCATCGGTTATGGCTTGCTAATTGTCGCCGCTGCGCTGCTGCTGAACGTGCGCCGCGTCATGCTGCTGTGCGCTTTTGCATTGGCAGCCGGCATCGGCGTCACGCATCTGCACCGCGCCGATGAGCAAGCCGCGCTGCATTTATTCAGTTGGCATTACGGGCATCTGCTTAATTTCACCGGGCTGGCACGCGTCGTGGCCGAACTGTGGCCGTTCGCCGCGCTAGGCTATCTGTGCCTGCTGGTGCAAAGGCTGCGCCGCCAGTCCGCCATCGAGTATAATCAAACGCCATGAGCCATTACCAAAAACATGTGTTTTTCTGCTGCAACCAGCGTGAAGCGGGCGAGGCCTGCTGCAACAATCATCGCGCGGAGGATTTGCGCGCTTACGCCAAGGACAAAATCAAATCCCTGAAACTCGCCGGCGCGGGCAAAATCCGCGTCAACAAAGCCGGCTGCATGGATCGCTGCGACGAAGGGCCGGTGCTGGTAGTGTATCCGGAAGCGGTGTGGTATACCTATGTGGATCAGCACGACATTGATGAAATCATCGAGGAACATCTGGTGCACGGACGCGTGGTCGCGCGTTTGAAAATATGATTGCCGGGGGCAGCCCGGCAGCTGGTTACTTTTCTTGCGCGGCCAAGAAAAGTAACCAAAAGAAAGCCGCCCCCTTCCGCCGCCCTGCGGGTGCCCTGCGTTGCTCGCCAAACCGGGCGGCTGCGCAACTCGCGCGGCCCGCTTCGCGGACCATGCTCAGACAGTGCTCGCCGATTACTCCCGGTTTGGCTATGCTACTCGGCGGCGGAACAGGGGTTAATCCAGCAAGCATAAACCGCTTTGGATGGTTTGCGGTTTTTGCCTCGGCTTACTTTTGGCGCCGGTGTGGCCAATCCATAATGCAAAATCCAAAAATATTTTCGGCTAAGCATTGCATTCCGCTCCCACCCAAAAATTATTTATAGACGGCCCGGCCGGCAAGCTGGAAACCGTCATCAACGATCCCGGCGCGCCACGCCGTGCCATCGCGCTGATTGCGCATCCGCATCCGTTGTTCGGCGGCACGCTGGATAATAAAGTGGTGCAGACGCTGGCCAAGGCTTTGGTCGAACTCGGCTACGTCGCGCTGCGCTGCAATTTCCGCGGAGTGGGAGAGAGCGCAGGAAAATTCGACGAGGGCCGCGGCGAAAGCGACGACATGCTCGCCGTGGCGGCTTATGCTCGACGCGAATTCGGCGATTTACCTTTACTGCTCGCCGGTTTTTCCTTCGGCGCTTTCGTGCAAGCACGGCTGATGCAAAAACTCTCCGCGCAAAAACTGGTGCTGATCGCGCCGGCGGTGGGACGCTTTGCTGTCGGCACGGTGCCGGCGAACACTTTGGTCGTGCATGGCGAAGAAGACGACGTGGTGCCGCTGGCGGAAGTGCTGAACTGGGTGCGGCCGCAGCAGTTGCCGGTGGTGGTGGTGCCCGGCACCGGACATTTTTTCCACGGGCGGCTGACGCAGCTCAAGCAAATCGTGCTCGATGCCTGCCGTTTATCATGATTTTATTTATTGGGAGCGCCCGCCATGCTCTGGATTAAGGCTTTTCACATCGTCGCGGTGGTGGCATGGTTCGCCGGGCTGTTCTATCTGCCGCGGCTGTTCGTCTATCACGCGGCGGCGCGAGACGCCATCAGCCTGGAGCGCTTCGTGGTGATGGAGCGCAAGCTGTATTTTTACATCATGACACCGGCGGCGGTGCTGGCGCTGGGCTTCGGTTTCTGGCTGCTGGGCTATGGATTTTCCGGCGCCTGGCTGAACCTGAAACTGGGATTGGTGATCATGCTGATTCTGTTTCACATCTTCTGCGGCAAGCTGCTGATAGACATCAAGAACGATGCGCACAGCCACAGCCAGAAATTTTACCGCTGGATTAACGAAATCCCCACCGTGCTGTTGATCGCGATCGTGATTCTGGCGGTGGTCAAACCTTTTTAAACCCGTGGAAAAATTTTTCGCGCCTTGTCCGCGCGGCCTGGAAAAACTGCTGGCGCAGGAGCTGCAGGCGCTGGGCGCCGCGGCGGCGCAAGCGACCGCGGGCGGCGCCGCTTTCAGCGGCGAATTCGCGCTGGCCTACAAAGTCAACCTGCACAGCCGCCTCGCCAGTCGCGTGTTATGGCAAATCGCCAAACAATCTTATCGCAGCGAGCAGGATATTTATCAGATCGCGTATGCGCTGCCGTGGGCAAGCTGGTTTGATTCCGCGCTCACCATCCGCGTCAATGTTTCCGCCATCCGCTGTCCGCTTACCAGCCTGGATTTCGTCACGCTCAAGATCAAGGACGCGGTGTGCGACCGCTTGCGCGAGGAAAGCGGCAAGCGGCCGAGCGTGGACACCCAGCAGCCCGATATACGTATCCACGCTTTTCTCGACGCGCAAGAAGCCACGCTTTATCTCGACACCAGCGGCGAGGCGCTGTTCAAAAGAGGCTGGCGCAAAATGGCGGGCGCGGCGCCGCTGCGTGAAAATCTCGCGGCGGGAATTTTGCTTTTGAGCGGGTGGGCGCCGGGGATTCCGCTGCTCGACCCCATGTGCGGCAGCGGTACTTTTTTGCTGGAAGCGGCGCTGATGGCGCTTGACATCGCCCCCGGCATGGGGCGGCAATTCGCTTTCGAGAAGCTCGGGAATTTCGATACGCGCCGTTGGCAAGCGCTGCGGCGCGCAGCCGAACAGCGGAAAAAAAACAAAACAGCGCTGCCGATTCATGGCAGCGATCTTTACGGCGAAGCGCTGAAGCTCGCGCGCGCCAATCTGGCGGCGGCCGGACTGGAAGACGCGGTCATGCTCAAACAGGCGAACATGCTGGAAATTTCCGCGCCGGAAAAAAGCGGCATTCTGATCACCAACCCGCCTTATGGCAAGCGTGTGGGCGAGACCGAAGAGTTGGAAAAGTTTTACCCGCTGCTGGGTGATATGTTCAAGAAAAAATTCAGCGGCTGGAATTGCTACATTTTCAGCGCCGACATGCGGCTGCCGAAACTGATCCGGCTCACCGCTTCAAAACGTACGCCGCTTTACAACGGCGCGCTGGAATGCAGATTGTTTGAATACAAGATGGTGACGGGCAGCATGCGGCGGGAAAAACGTGAGAGGTGAAGGGTCACCCCGCATCACCGCTTACCCCTCGCCGTTTACTCCTTACCCCTTACTCCTCACCCCTTACTCCTCACCCTTTACCGCTTATTCCTTGCTCCTCACACGATGTTGAGATGATCGATGCCCGACATCACATCTTTATCCTTGGTTTCCTTGCCATGCAGCTTGATCCTCAGGCGCAGATCGTTCACCGAGTCGGCGTTCCTGAGCGCGTCTTCGTAAGTGATGGTGCCCGCTTCATAAAGGTCAAACAGCGCTTGGTCGAAGGTCTGCATTCCCAGTTCGCGCGACTTGGACATGATTTCCTTGATCGAATGCACCTCGCCCTTGAAAATCAGGTCGGAAATCAGCGGCGAATTGAGCATGATTTCAATCGCCGCCGCGCGCCCCTTGCCTCCCGTCTTCAGAATCAGCCGCTGTGAAATCAGCGCGCGGATGTTGAGCGACAAATCCATCAGCAATTGCTGTTTGCGCTCTTCGGGGAAAAAGTTGATGATGCGATCCAGCGCCTGGTTGGCGCTGTTGGCGTGCAGCGTGGCCATCGCCAGGTGGCCGGTTTCGGCGAAAGCGATGGCGTAATCCATAGTCTCGCGGTCGCGGATCTCGCCGATGAGAATCACATCCGGCGCCTGGCGCAGAGTGTTTTTCAGCGCCGAGAACCAGTTATCGGTGTCCACGCCCACTTCACGCTGCGTGATGATGCAGTTCTTGTGTTCGTGCACGAATTCCACCGGGTCTTCGATGGTGATGATGTGGCCGTAGCTGTTTTCGTTGCGGTAGCCGATCATCGCCGCCAGCGAAGTGGATTTGCCGGAGCCGGTGCCGCCCACGAAAATCACCAGGCCGCGCTTGGTCATGGCGATATCCTTGAGCACCGGCGGCAGGCCAAGCTCCTCGAATTTCGGTATCGTGGTGGTGATGGTGCGTAGCACCAGGCCGGTGCGCGCCTGCTGCACGAACACATTGACGCGAAAGCGGCCGATTCCCGGCGGGTTGATGGCGAAATTGCATTCCTTGGTGGTTTCGAATTCCTGCCCCTGCCTGTCGTTCATGATGGCGCGCGCGAATTCCTGCGTGTGTTGCAGCGTCAGCGGCTGGTTGGATACCGGCGTGACCTTGCCATCCACCTTGATGGCGGGAGGAAAGCCCGCGGTAAGAAAAAGATCCGAAGCTTTCTTGTTCAGCATGAGGCGCAGCAAATCGTACATGAATTTTACCGCCTGCTCTCGTTCCATGTCGTGCTCCTGGTATTTTTACATTCAGCCGGGGAAAGTGTCCTTGTTCGCCGCCTTGCTGCGCGCTTCAGCGGACGTGATGACGCCGCGCCTCACCAAATCCTGCAAGTTCTGATCCAATGTCTGCATGCCGATGCTCTGGCCGGTCTGGATCGCCGAATACATCTGCGCGACCTTGGCTTCGCGGATCAGGTTGCGGATCGCCGGCGTGCCGATCATGATTTCGTGCGCCGCTACGCGACCGCTGCCGTCCCTAATCTTGCACAGCGTTTGCGAAATCACCGCGCGCAGGCTTTCCGACAGCATCGCGCGTACCATTTCCTTTTCCGCCGCCGGGAACACGTCAATAATCCGGTCCACCGTCTTGGCGGCGGAACTGGTGTGCAGCGTGCCGAACACCAGATGTCCGGTTTCGGCGGCGGTCATCGCCAGGCGTATGGTTTCCAGGTCGCGCATCTCGCCCACCAGGATGATGTCCGGGTCCTCGCGCAAGGCGGAACGCAGCGCATTGGCGAACGACAGCGTGTGCGGCCCGACTTCGCGCTGGTTGATCAGGCATTTCTTGCTCTCGTGCACAAACTCGATCGGATCTTCCACGGTAAGGATGTGGCCGTACTCGTTCTCGTTGATATGGTTGACCATCGCCGCCAGCGTGGTGGATTTGCCGGAACCGGTCGGCCCGGTCACCAGCACCAGGCCGCGCGGCTGGTTGGCGATCTCGATAAAACTTTTCGGCGCGTTGAGATCCTCGAGCGAGAGAATATTGGACGGAATGGTCCGCATCACGGCGCCGGCGCCGCGGTTATGCACAAAAGCGTTGACGCGGAAGCGCGCCAGGTTGGGAATGGCGAAGGAAAAATCGCACTCGAGGTTTTCTTCGTAGAACTTGCGCTGGCCGTCGTTCATGATGTCGTACACCATGTCGTGCACGTCCTTGTGCTCCAGCGACGGCAGATTGATGCGGCGGATGTCGCCGTGCACGCGAATCA
>JBOIFQ010000289.1:0-3720 GCA_050741655.1 Burkholderiales bacterium
CACGATAACCGCGCCGAGCTTCACGCCAGCGACGGCCTCGATGCGCAATGGGCCGAGTACTGGATTTATGATCTGGAAACCGGGCACGGCGATTATCGGCAACTGCCGGAGCGTGAAATGATTCCGGAAAGACTCGCCGCTGAACTCGATGCGCTGGTCAACGATTTTTTGGATGAATACATTTGGTTCAGCGCGAGCGCGCCGGAAGACACTGCCATCGAAAAGCAACGTTATGAACGCATGGGTCTCACTCCGCATGAAGCCAACATCAAGAGCGGAAAAATCCTGCAAATGGAAAAAAGCGGCGATCGTGGAGATTACTTTATAGCCGGCATGTCGCATAATGACCACGCCTGGATTAAAAAAATCATCAGCGAATGCTGGTTAACCGGTTAATATGCGCGAAAACAGTTTTCTGAGCCTGGGCCCGCACGGTTTTCACCGCGTCGCTTATACCGAATGGGGCGGCGCCGCGAATCCGCATGCGGTGGTGTGCGTGCACGGCCTCACGCGCAACGCACGCGATTTTGATTTTCTGGCGCAGGCGCTGGAGCATGATTGCCGCGTGGTGTGCCCCGACGTGCCCGGGCGCGGCAACAGCGAATGGCTGAGTCACGCCGAGGATTACAGTTATCCGGTTTACGTAGCGGACATGGCAGCGCTGCTCTCGCGCCTGGGTGTGGCGGTGAGCAGTTCGAAAATTCTGCGCGTGATGGCGCGCATTTTCCGCCGTGCCAAGAATCCGGTGATAGATTGGGTCGGCACGTCCATGGGCGGATTGATCGGCATGCTGCTGGCGGCGCAGCCGCAATCGCCGATACGCCGGCTGGTGCTGAATGATGTCGGCCCGCTGGTTGCGGCAGCGGCGCTGCGGCGCATCGGCGATTATGTCGGCAAGGATCCGCGCTTCGCGAACTTCAAGGAGTTCGACGCTTTCGTGCGCAAGGTGTCGGCGCCGTTCGGGCCGCTCACCGGCAGGCAGTGGCGGCATCTTTCCCATTACAGCGCCAAAAAATTCAGCGACGGCCGCTATGGCTTCAAGTACGATCCCGCTATCGGCGATATCTTCAAATCCGGCATTTACCAGGACGTGGATTTGTGGGGCTACTGGGAACAAGTGCGCTGCCCGGTATTGATTCTGCGCGGTGCGGAGTCCGACCTGCTCTCGCGCGCAACCGCGGAGAGAATGATGAAGCGCGACATGCCCACGCAATTCGTCGAGTTTCCCGGCATTGGCCATGCGCCGATGCTGATGGCTGAGGACCAGATTAAAACCGTGCGCGATTTTTTATTGACACCCTAAGGAAAAACATGCCCACTACTGCGTCAGGTTTGCAATATGAAGACATCAAAATCGGCGACGGCGCGCAAGCGCGCGCCGGACAAACCGTGTCAGTGCATTACACCGGCTGGCTTACCGGCGGCGAGAAATTCGATTCCAGCAAGGATCGCGGGCAGCCGTTCAATTTTCCGCTGGGCCGCGGGCGCGTGATCCGCGGCTGGGACGAAGGCGTGGAAGGCATGAAGGTGGGCGGCACGCGCAAACTCACCATTCCCGCGCAGCTCGGCTACGGTGCGCGCGGCGCGGGCAATGTCATCCCGCCCAATGCCACGCTGATATTCGAAGTCGAGCTGTTGGGAATTCAGTAAGCGCGCAGTAAGGCGGGTGTAAGAATAACAGGCCATACTTAAATTGCACGCTCACAGGCTGAACGGGCGTTCTCCTGAAAGTGTTGCAAACTCAAACCGCGTCCTCCTCCCAGGGCGCGGTTTTTTTTCGCGCTCCCGATCTGTAACAGTTCAGACTCGATCGGGCAGGCGGCGTACGAACTCCGATCGGAGATCTACTCAACCGTAAAAACGGGCAGTGGTTTTTGTATCCATTTTTTGTTCCAGAGTTACAATACGGCATAACTTGTATCCGTAGCCCTCCCGTGGAACGATGCGTGTGAGCGGCGGCACAGAAGGCGAAACGAGCGAACAACAAACTGAAGCAGTTTAACGGTCAGTGGGAGCAAATACATGGAGAAACGCATCCTGCAGGACAGGCGCGCAACGGTTGTGCGGGGCGTGACCGGGTATGACCGCCGCAAGCGGAACCGCCGCGCGTTGCGGGACGATGCCGTGGCGTCTGCACCAGTGGCGCCGGGAGAGGACGCGAAACCGCAAGCGGACGACCTGGACTTTACAATTCCCAAACGAAAGAAATAATTGACATAAATAAAGCGCGCAAAGTCACGCTGCGCTTCCCAGCATTCGGATTTCGCGCTGCGGGAATGGAATGGTGATTGAGCGTTCGCGGAATGTTTCGACGATCGCTTTATTAATCTCGCCGCCCGCAGGTCCGAAGTCAGGAACATTGACCCAGGGTTTCACGGCAATGTTGATCGATGAGTCGGCCAGCACGCTTACGGCGATGGCCGGCGCCGGATCCTTCAGCACTCGCGGATTTTCCTGCACGATATCGTTGATGATAGATAGCGCCTGGTTGAGATCGGTGTCATAGGCAACGGGAACATAGATCCCCAGCTGCCGGATCTTTCCGTAGTTGTGGAGGATTTCTCCCACGATTTTGCGATTGGGGATGACCACAAGGGACAGGTCCGGGTGACTGAGCACCGTGCTGAACAGGCTGATGGTTTCCACCCTGCCTTCTTCGCCGAGCATCGAAACATACTCTGCGACCCGGAAAGGCCGGGTGAATATGATGGTCAGGCCGGCCACCACGTTAGCTAAAACACCCTGCATGGCCAGTGCGACGCCGGCGCCGGCCAGCCCGATGCCGGCGATCAGAGGCAGCAGCTCCACACCCAGATTTTGCAGCGCCATGATCGCGAACAGACCGAGTACCAGGATTTGCACGATCCGCAGCAACAGGTCGCGCACGGGCGGTTCGAGCTCGATTTTCCTCAAACCCCGATATATGAATTTTCTCACCCAACGGCTCACGAAAAAGCCTGCGGCCATGATGACGAGAGCGACAAATACTTTCGGTCCGAACTTGATGGCCATATCGATAACTATGTTTTTGACTTGCTGCACTGTTTCGAGTTGATCGTTCATTGGGGGTCCTTCAGTTGATAGAAGAGTAATGAGAGTAGAGGTAAGAGGCGAAGGAGAGCCCGCTGAAAGCAGGCTTCGCCGTATAACACCCGATTAAATTTTTCGTGAGAGGCAGCACCATCAAATCTACCAGCGTTCGGCAAAAAGTCTATCTTTTATGCGATAAGTTCTTGGTCTTGATGCCCCAATGACAGCTTTTGGCCGCCCTTGCCTGGGAATCAGAGCCGACTTGATCGGGCTCTGTTTGTCAGATCAGGTTTGTGTTGTTATATCTGATCCCACTTCCAGTTGTGATATTGCTCGCGCAATTTGGCTTTCAGCATCTTGCCGGTTGAAGTGCGCGGGATTTCTTTCACGAATACGAACGCATCGGGCAGCCAGAACTTGGCGAACTTCGATTCGAGAAATTCGCGCAGCTGCGCGCTGCTCGCCTGCGCGCCCGCTTTCAGGACTATCACCGCCAGCGGCCGTTCGTCCCATTTCGGATGTGCCGCCGCGATCACCGCCGCTTCCTGCACCGCGGGATGCCCCACCAGCGCGTTTTCCAGATCCACCGAGCTGATCCCGGCGCCGCCGGACTTGATCAGATCCGGGGTGCGGTCTGTGATCTTCACAGAACCATCAGCATCAATCCAGACCACGTCGCCGGTGCGGAAC
>JBOIFQ010000290.1:0-2013 GCA_050741655.1 Burkholderiales bacterium
CCGGTGGACTTGATTTCAACCGGGCCGGAGCGCGCGGAAACCATAGTGCTGCGCCACCCGTTCAAGTGAAAGATGCGCCGCTTCTGCTTGGTGCCGAGAAGAGGACTCGAACCTCCACAGTGTTGCCACCGCTAGGACCTGAACCTAGTGCGTCTACCAATTCCGCCATCTCGGCTTTTGCGCGAGGTGCAAATCTAATAGGAAACCAGATTCTTGTCAACGCAACGCGCTAACAGCAAGTCCCATTCAGCCGTGGCGCGCGGCAAAGCGCGCGCAGCGGCAAAATCAAAAGTGCGGCAGCTCGATCCGCATCTGGCGCGCGAAAACGCGAAATATCCGCAAGCCCTGCCCAGCCGTGAGTTCATCCTGCAAATCCTGGCCGCGGAAGGGGTTCCCTTGTCCCTGGAAAAACTAATGGATGTTTTTGAAATCGGCGCCGGGGAAAGCGCGCTGTTTCAGCGGCGGCTGCGCGCGATGGAGCAGGATGGGCAGATCATGCGCAACCGCAAGGGCGCGATTTGCGTGGTTGACAAGCTCGACCTGATCAAGGGCCGGGTGCAAGGGCATGCCGACGGTTTTGGTTTCCTGGTTCGCGATCAGGGCGGGCCGGATTTATTCATCGGTGCGGGAGAAATGCACAAGGTGCTGCACGGCGACCGGGTGATGGCGCGCGAAATCGGCGTCGACCGGCGCGGCCGGCCGGAAGCGAAAATCGTGGAAGTGCTGACACGCGCCAATCAACGCGTGGTGGGCAGGCTGTACGACGAGCACGGCATATTGTTCGTGGTGCCGGAGGACAAGCGCATCAGCCAGGACATTCTGATTGCGCAAGGCGAAAGCCGCGACGCCGGTGCCGGGCAGGTGGTGATGGTGGAAATCATCGAGCAGCCGAGCAAGCATGCGCAGCCCATCGGCCGCGTGGTGGAGGTGCTGGGCAATTACGCCGACCCGGGAATGGAAATCGAAATCGCGCTGCGCAAGCATGATTTGCCGCATGCGTTTTCGCCGCAAGCCGAGAAACTCAGCGCGCGCTTTTCCAGTCAGGTCGAGCCCAGGGATCACGCCGGGCGCCAGGACTTGCGCCATTTGCCGCTGCTGACCATAGACGGCGAAACCGCGAAGGATTTTGACGACGCGGTATATTGCGAAGCGCGGCCCGGCGCGTTCAAATTATTCGTCGCCATCGCCGATGTCAGCCATTACGTCCGATCCGGCGATGCGCTGGACCAGGAAGCCCAGGCGCGCGGCAACTCGGTGTATTTCCCGCGCCGCGTGATTCCCATGCTGCCTGAAGTATTGAGCAACGGTCTATGTTCGCTTAATCCCGGCGTGGACCGGCTGGCGATGGTGTGCGAAATGGAAATTGACTCCGATGGCGAAATTGAAAACTACCGGTTTTATCCCGCACTATTCCGCTCCCACGCACGGCTTACTTATACCCAGGTGTGGGACATGCTGGAACACTCGCAAGGAGAAAGCGCGCGCAGCAAACTGCTGCCGCAGTTGCAGGCGCTCTACAAGCTATACAAAGTATTGGCTAAAGCGCGCGCAAAGCGCGGCGCGATAGATTTCGAGACCATCGAAACGCAGATGCTATTCAACCAGCAAGGAAAAATCGAACGCATTGTTCCGGTCAAGCGCAACGACGCGCACCGCCTGATCGAGGAATGCATGCTGGCGGCCAACGTTTGCGCTTCGGATTTTTTGCAACGCCACAAACAGAAAACGCTGTATCGCGTGCACGAGGGACCGACGCCGGAAAAACTCGAGGCGTTGCGCGGATTCCTCAAGGAATTTGGTTTGGCGCTGGGCGGCGGCGAACATCCGCATGCCAAGGATTATGCCAAGCTGCTGCTGCAAATCCGCAATCGCCCGGATGCGCAATTGCTGCAAACCTCCATGCTGCGCTCGTTGCAGCAGGCGATGTACAGTCCGGATAATGTCGGACATTTTGGTCTCGCGTATGAATCCTATACGCATTTCACTTCGCCCATCCGCCGCTATCCCGATTTG
>JBOIFQ010000291.1:0-8814 GCA_050741655.1 Burkholderiales bacterium
GGCCAAAGGTTAGCGTGTTGCGGCGGAGGCTAACGTGACCCTGAGGCACCCGAAGGGAACGTTAAACTTGGGCGCTAGGCCAAGTGGCCGGAGCCAAAATTCCGGAGAATTTCGGTGCAGGCTAACGTGAGCAACAGCGAACGTTAAACTTGGGCGCTAGGCCAAGTGGCCGGAGCCAAAATCCTTGAGACAAGGATTTGTTGCAGTAGCGAGTAATATCAAATGGCCTGGTAGCTCAGTTGGTAGAGCAGAGGACTGAAAATCCTTGTGTCGGTGGTTCAATTCCGCCCCAGGCCACCAAAGATTTCGCTGAGCGCAGCGAAGCAAAATCAAATAAGGTGGTTAATTCACGATCACCTATTTCGCTGAGCGCAGCGAAGCAAAATCTTTGAAGGGCACGCCCCGGGCCACCAATGGCTTCATGCGTCTGAGAGTTGGAGGAAGGGGGATTAACGCAGATGGTGAACCCGCTGGCCCAGCATTTCCGGTGTAATCAGGGTAACGCCGCGTTCGGTCACGTGAAAGCGCTTTCTGTCCTGCCCGGCGTCGAAACCGGCCGTAAGACCGTCAGGAATGACGCAACCCTTGTCCACCGCAACGCGTTTTAATCTGACGTGATGGCCGATATTGACGCGCGGCAGGATCACCGAGTCTTCGATATCGGAGTGACTTTCCACCCGTACGCTGGAAAACAATAATGATCGCCGCACCACGGCGCCGCTGATTACACAGCCGCCGGAAACCATCGATTCCATGGCGACACCTTGGTGATTATGGTCCACCACCACGAATTTGGCGGGCGGGAGCTGCTCCTGATAAGTCCAGATCGGCCATTGCTGGTCGTAGAGATTCAACGCGGGCGTCACGCGAGTGAGTTCCAAATTCGCTTCCCAGAAGGCATCCACGGTTCCCACATCGCGCCAATAAGGCACTCCGCCCGCTAAATTCACGCAGCTTTGGTCAAATGGGTGGGAATAGACCCGGTAACGCGGCACCAGGCGGGGCAGGAGGTCCTTGCCGAAGTCGTGGCTGGAGCGAGGGTCGTCGGCGTCGTACACCAGCTGCTCGTAGAGAAAGCGCGAATTGAAAACGTAGATTCCCATGCTTGCCAGCGCTCGGTCGGGCTTACCGGGTAGAGCGGGCGGCGCGGCAGGTTTTTCCAGGAAATCTTTGACACGGCCTTCACTATCCACTTGCATTACACCGAATGCTTTCGCCTCCTCTAGCGCCACTTCGAGGCAGGCGACCGTCACGTCCGCGGACTTCTCGATGTGATAGGCCAGCAGCTTGCCGTAATCCATCTTGTAGACGTGATCGCCGGCCAGGATGAGCATGTATTCGGGATTGTCCCGCCGTAATACGTCGAGATTCTGAAACGCGGCGTCGGCGGTACCCTGGTACCAGGTTCCCTCCACTTGCTGTTGCGCGGGCAGCAGTACGATATGTTCCTTGAAGCGTCCGTCCAGAAAACTCCAACCGCTCTGGATATGCTGAATCAGGCTTTGCGCTTTGTACTGGGTGGCGACGCCGATGCGCCGGATGCCCGAGTTCACGCAGTTAGAGAGCGGAAAATCCACAATGCGGAACTTGCCGCCGAACGGCACCGCCGGCTTGGCGCGCCAGTCGGTGAGTTGAACCAGGCGGCTGCCCCGGCCCCCGGCGAGAACGAACGCGAAGGTGTTTTTGATGGCCGTGCTCAGGACCGCCGCAGCCGCCATTCCATGCCGCTCTGCGCTTTCGGGACTGAATGGTTTCACGACATCCATCTCTTCTCCTGTGGCCGGCCAAGGACTATGCTCGCCGGTACGTGATGGTCAGAAATCTTTGGGGTCCCGGCGCTATCCCCGGATCACCGGAGCGGCGGATTCCCCGCATGCAGTATGCCGGCGCAAGGTCACGTCCCGTTCACGGGAAGATAAAATTTCCGTCACAAAGCGCAGCTCGACCCTGATGAGGGCCGCTCTCTATAATGGTAGCAAGCCTGCGCGATTTTTAAACCTGTGTGGCATAGCCTGCAATAAATCCTGCCTGCGCCGTCAAGGCAGAAGCAACGATTGCGACAATACCGCCACGCTGGCCCCTTGCATCTGATAAACGTTCAGTATCTGCCGGTCCTGATCCGCATCCGCTTGCGCCGAATCGATTTTCAGCTCCCATAATCCGCGCGGGAGGGTGAACACTTTTTCTTCCGGCTCGCTATTTAACAGGACCAGCAGTTTGATGTCTCCCGCATGCAATGGCGCCAACTCAAAACCAAAGCAGCGATTTTTTTCCCAATCAGCCTGCGCCATCTCCTTCCCCTCGCGGGTGAGCCATGCAATATCGCATTGTCCGTTATTCAGAGGATTGCCCTCAAGCCAGCGCGCAGCGCGCAACGCGGCCGTGGCCTTGCGCAATTCGATCAGCCGGCACGTGAAGCGCAAAAGCTCATGGTCCGCAGCCTCCCAGTCGAGCCAGGTCAGCGGATTGTCCTGACAATAAGCGTTGTTGTTTCCTTGTTGGCTGCGGCCGATTTCATCTCCCGCCAGCAGCATCGGCGTTCCCTGGGAAAATAGCAAAGTCGCCAGCAGCGCGCGCTTGAGGCGCCCGCGCAAGTTGTTGATTTCGGCGTCCGTGCTCGCACCTTCATGACCGCAGTTCCAACTTTTATTGTCGGCATGGCCATCGCGGTTTTGTTCGCGGTTCGCTGCATTGTGCCGCTCGTTGTAGCTCACCAGATCGCTTAATGTGAAGCCGTCATGCGCGGTAATGAAGTTAATACTCGCTTGCGGCCGCCGCCCGTCGCCGCGGAACAGGTCGCTGGAACCGGCCAGCCTGGTGGCCAGTTCCGCCGCACCGGTGTTGCGCGTAAGCCAGAACCCCCGCAGCGCATCGCGGTAACGGTCATTCCACTCCGTCCAGCGCGGCGGGAAGCACCCCAATCGGTAGCCATCCTGCCCCAAGTCCCAGGGTTCGGCGATCAGCTTTACCCGCGCCAGTTCCGGGTCTTTCGCCAGCGCGTCGAGAAAACCGCTGCCGGGGTCGAAGTCTTGGGTTTTACCACGGACGAGCGCGGGGGCGAGGTCGAAACGGAAGCCATCCACATGCATCTGCCGTACCCAATAGCGCAGCGAATCCATTACCATTTGCAACACTCGCGGATGAGCCAGGTTAAGCGTGTTCCCGCAGCCGCTCAAATTTTCATAGCACGAGCGATCGTCAGTGCGCAAGCGGTAGTAGCTGGCGTTGTCGATACCCCTGAAGCTGAGCGTCGGCCCCGATTCGTCGCCCTCGCCGGTGTGGTTATAGACCACGTCGAGTATTACCTCGATCCCCGCGGCATGCAGTGCCTTCACCATCGTCTTGAATTCGCCGAGTGCATCGCCCCGGCTGTAACGCGCTTCAGGCACGAAGTAACCGATACTGTTGTAGCCCCAGTAGTTGACGAGATGCTTCTCGCGCAAGTGGCGCTCGTCAGCGAAAGCATGAACCGGCATCAGACTGACGGCCGTGATGCCGAGTCGCTTCAAGTAGGTGATCGCCGCGGCGCTGGCCAGACCCGCATAAGTACCGCGCAGGCTTTGCGCCACGCCCGGGTGGCGCATGGTGAAACCCTTGACATGAACTTCATACAGCAAAGTATCCGTCCAGGGGATCGCCGGCGGACTATCGTTGCCCCAATCAAATTCATCGTGATGCACGACGCATTTCGGCATCGCGCGCGCGTTGTCGTTTACGTCCTGATGTGGCCAATCGAAGCCGCCGCGCCATTCGCGCGCATAGGGATCGAGCAGCAATTTCTGCGGCGCAAAGCGCTGACCGCGCGACGGATCAAACGCACCCCGTACACGGTAGCCATAGAGCAGACCGGGCTGTGCTCCCGGCAAATAACCGTGCCATACCTGGTCAGTGCATTCCGGCAAGGTCAGGCGCTGCACTTCGCTGCGGCCGGCATCATCAAACAGGCACAGTTCCACTTTTTCCGCGTGCGCGGAAAACAAAGCGAAGTTGACGCCCGCGCCATCGTAGCTGGCGCCCAACGGATAAGGCAGCCCTGCGCTTAGCACCGGCATGCTGATCAGGTTGCGGAAAATTGCAGCGGCGCCGCGCCGCGCGGCGGCCGGCCGGTGACAGTTAGTAAAACACCGGCATTCAGGCCGTCAAAGTAAAAGTACTTGTGCTTCATCGCTATTTTTTAATTGCTTGCCTCTCGATTCGCGTTCACCGGCGTTGCTCGCCGTTGCGGAAGAATGCTATGCTGACCTGCCCCGATAAACCGCCCCTGGTTTTATCATGAGTTGAAGCTATTTTATAGGAGTGCAGGATGGCGCAGAAGCAACATGCGGCGGAATGACTAAACAACTAGCTGAATCTGGGCGGCAGTGGGGCTATCCCAAAATTAGTTTGATTGCTTGCCGGGAAAATTTCCCGCACCTAGGCGAACAGGAACAGCCTGGAAGTTTGTCGCCAGTGTCGAACGTGAATAAAAAACCTGCGTATCCGTGGCTGGCCGCCGATCTGGGTATCCCCGCCATCCCGTGCCACGTAATTCATGCGCCGAATGCCGCACTGTGCGGCGCGGCGTGGGCATTGCAAGCATGACCATCAGCGCCAAAACCGACCTGTTCGAATACCATTACCTGGGCGTAGATGTCGAATCGCTCAAGCGCTCGGTCGCCCGCCGGCTGATGTATTCGATAGGCAAGGACCCGCACACCACGCAGGACCGCGATTGGGTGGCGGCGCTGTCGCTGGTGGTGCGTGACCGGCTGGTTGAGCAATGGGTGGAGACGACGCGCAGCCAATCCGGGCAGGATGTAAAACGCGTCTATTACCTGTCGATGGAATTCCTGGTGGGACGCGCGCTCTCCAACAATCTGCATTGCATAGGACTGTATGACGATTGCAAGACTGCGCTTTCCGATTTGGGTCTTGATCTGGAGGAAATTCTCAGTATCGAGCCGGACGCGGCGCTGGGCAACGGCGGACTAGGACGGCTTGCGGCCTGTTTCCTGGACTCCATGGCCACGCTCGGGCTCCCGGGCTACGGCTACGGTATCCGCTACGAATACGGAATGTTCGCTCAACGCCTGCGCGAGGGACATCAGGTCGAGGCGCCCGATCATTGGCTGAAGAATGAAAACCCGTGGGAATTTCCGCGTTCAGAGGTCAGTTATACCGTGCAGTATGGCGGCCTGGTTGAGCACAAAGACGGTGTGGCGAATTGGATCAGCACCGATGATGTGCAGGCCATGGCCTACGATACCATCATTCCCGGTTACCGCACTCAGGCGGTGAGCACACTGCGCCTGTGGTCGGCGCGCGCTACGGAGGAAATCGAGCTCGCTATTTTCAACGAGGGTGACTACGACCGGGCGGTGGAAGTCAAGAACCGCTCCGAGAACGTGTCGCGGGTGCTCTACCCCGACGACAGCACGCCGAGCGGACGCGAACTGCGCCTGCGGCAGGAATATTTCTTCGTTTGCGCTTCGCTGCAGGATATCCTCAATCAGCATCTGCGCGATCACGGCAGCCTGGACAATCTCGCCGGGAAGGTGGCGATACATCTCAACGACACCCACCCCGCCATCGCCATTCCGGAACTGATGCGCCTGCTCATCGATGTCCACCGCCTGCCGTGGGAAAAGGCGTGGAGCCTTACCACGCGCATTTTTTCCTACACCAATCACACACTGATGCCGGAGGCGCTCGAAATCTGGCCGGTGGTGCTGTTGCGTACGGTGCTGCCGCGCCACCTGGAAATCATTTTCGATATCAACAAACGTTTCCTCGATGCGGTGAAACAGGCGCATGGCGAGGATCCCGCATTGATTGGCCGGGTATCGCTGATTGATGAATGGGGCGAACGCCGTGTGCGCATGGCCAATCTCTCAATCGTCGGCAGCCACAAAGTGAACGGTGTGTCCAAACTGCACAGCCGGCTGATGCGGGAGACCATTTTCGCCGACTTCGCGCGGATTTATCCGGATCGTTTCATCAACATCACCAACGGGATCACGCCCAGACGCTGGTTGTCGCAGGCCAATCCGTGGCTTGCGCAGCTGGTTGACGCCGTAATCGGCAACGGCTGGCGGACAAATTTGGAACAACTCACACGGCTGGAACCCTTGGTCGGCGACCCGCAGTTCGTGCGGCGTTTTCTCGCGATCAAAACCCAGAACAAGGCGCGGCTCGCCGGCTACATCGCCAAGGAGACCCGTATCACGGTTGATCATGATTCGCTATTCGATGTGCAGGCGAAGCGCATTCATGAATACAAGCGGCAGCTGCTCAATGTGCTGCATGTCGTCACCCGCTACAACGCCATCCGCCGCTCTCCCGGCGCCGGCTGGGTGCCGCGCACGGTGATCTTCTCCGGCAAGGCCGCTTCCTCGTACTGGATGGCGAAGCTCATCATCAAGCTCATCAATGATGTGGCGCATACCCTTAACCGCGACCCGGCGACCCGGCAGTTGCTGCAAGTGGTGTTCGTGCCCAACTATGGCGTTTCGGTGGCGGAGATCATCATTCCCGCCGCTGATCTGTCGCAGCAGATCTCCACCGCGGGCAGCGAGGCTTCCGGCACCGGTAATATGAAGCTGGCGCTCAATGGCGCGCTCACCATCGGCACCGAGGATGGCGCCAATATCGAAATCCGCGAAGCGGTAGGGAGCGACAATATTTTCATGTTCGGCCATAGCGCGGCGCAAGTCGCGGCGTTGCGCAGCGGCGGCTACGATCCGGCGCGTTATTACGAGACCGATCCGAGACTAAAAGAAGTCCTCGACCAGATCAGCTCGGGATTTTTTTCGCCCGACGAACCCGCACGCTTCCGTCCCATGGTGGATGCGCTGTTGCGTCACGGCGATCATTATTTGCTGCTGGCCGATTACGCATCTTACGTCGACACCCACAACCGTGCCGATGCGCTGTTCGCACAGCCGGAGGAATGGGGACGCCGAGCGGCCTTGAATGTGGCGGCGATGGGCAGGTTTTCATCCGACCGGGCGGTGCGGGAATACGCCGAAACGGTATGGGGCGTGCAGCCGATTCGTTTCGGAACAGCCATGAGATGAGCGTGCGGCCCTCATCTTGACCAGGGGTTTGGCGCAACCGGGAAAGAGGAACTCGCTGCGGAAGCCGGGTTATTTTCCTATTGCCGCTTTGCCGGGCGACACATGGGTGGAGTAGAATTTTTCCACCGCACGCATGATCCCGTCTTTATCGAGTCCCGCGTCGGTGAGCATTTCCTCGCGCGAGCCGTGTTCGATAAGTCTGTCCGGCAGGCCCACATTAAGAATCGGGATTTGTACGCCGCGCGCCACCAAAAATTCATTCACCGCGCTGCCGGCGCCGCCGAGGATTACGTTTTCCTCGAGCGTCACCAGGCAATCATGCGTATTGGCGAGATGCAGCACCATTTCTTCGTCGAGAGGTTTGACAAAGCGCATGTTGACAACGGTAGCGTCGAATTTTTCCGCGCTTTGCAAAGCCGGCGTGACCAGGGTGCCAAAAGCCAGTAGCGCGATTTTTTTGCCCTGGCGGCGCAGTTCCGCGCGGCCTAAAGGCAGCGCGGTCATTTCTTTCTTCACCTCTACGCCCGGACCGTTGCCGCGCGGATAGCGCACCGCTGCCGCGCCGTTATAACGGAAGCCGGTGTAGAGCATTTGCCGGCATTCGTTTTCGTCGGCCGGCGCCATGATGACGATATTCGGCAGACAACGCAGGAAGGAAAAATCGTAGCTGCCGTTGTGCGTGGGGCCGTCGGGTCCGACCACGCCGGCGCGATCCAGCGCGAACAGCACCGGCAAATTCTGCACCAGCACGTCGTGTATCACCTGGTCATAGGCGCGCTGCAGGAAAGTGGAATAAATCGCTACCACCGGTTTCAAGCCATCGCACGCCATTCCCGCCGCTACCGTGACGCTGTGCTGTTCGGCGATGCCGACATCGAAATAACGCTCGGGATAATCTTGGGAGAATTTGACCAGGCCCGAGCCTTCGCGCATGGCCGGCGTAATACCGACCAGGCGTTCATCCAGCGCCGCCATATCGCATAGCCAGTCGCTGAACACTTGCGTATAAGTCAGACTGGACGGTTTCGATTTCGATGGCAGTATGCCGACCTTGGGGTCGAACTTGGTCACGCCGTGATATTTGACCGGATCGGCTTCCGCCGGCGCATAGCCCTTGCCTTTCTTGGTCACGGTGTGCAGCAATTTGGGACCTTTGAGGCTGCGCAGATTTTTGAGAATTTTCACCAGTGTCGGCAGATCGTGTCCGTCCACTGGTCCGATGTAGTTGAATCCGAGTTCCTCGAAGAATGTGCCGTGGCCGGGTGTGACCATGCCTTTCATATGTTTTTCGGTGCGCAGCGCCAAGTCCCACAGCACCGGGAATTTTTCCAGAACTTTTTCGCCGCTTTCATGCACCGTGGTGTACACCTTGCCGGACAGGAGCCGCGCCAGATAGCTTGACAGCGCACCGACGTTGGGCGAAATGGACATGTCGTTGTCGTTGAGAATGACCAGCAAGTCCACGTCCTTGATGCCCCCCGCGTGGTCCAGCGCTTCATACGCCAAGCCCGCGGTCATGCCGCCGTCGCCGATAATCGCCACCGCCTTGCGCGCGCTGCCTTGCCTTGCGGCGGCTATCGCCATACCGAGCGCGGCGCTGATGGAAGTGCTGGAATGCCCAGCGCCAAAGGAATCGTACGGGCTTTCTTCGCGTTTCAGGAATGGTGTCAAGCCATCTTTCTGGCGAATGGTGGCGATGCGGTCGCGGCGGCCGGTGATAATTTTATGCGGATAGCATTGATGGCCGACATCCCACACC
>JBOIFQ010000292.1:0-7991 GCA_050741655.1 Burkholderiales bacterium
CGAACCCATCGTACCGGAAGTTTTCGCCGAAATCGCGCGCCGGCCGGCGCCGGAAGTGGTGGTCATCGGCCACACCGATGCGGTGGGTACGCTGGAATACAACGACACGCTCTCCTTGCAGCGCGCCAAGAAAGTACGTGATGACCTGGTCAAGCTTGGTATTCCCACCGAACACATCCGCGTCGCGGGCCGCGGCAAACGCGAGTTGCTGGTGCCCACCAGGGACGAAGTCTCTGAACCGCGCAACCGCCGGGTCGAAATCAGCGTGCGCTAAAAACTACTGCGCGGCCGGTCTGCTCATAACGTTTTGCACTGCACCTTTAACCCACCCAACGTATTACCAAGATCGTGATGTCATCCGCAGGCTCGGCCGCGCCGGTAAAGTTTTTCACCGCGCTGTGCATGGCTTGCATCACCAGAGCGGCATTGGTATTTTTGTCGGTTTCAGCGAGCACTTTTTCCAAGCGTGCATGACCGTATAGCTCACCATTGGTATTCATGGCCTCAGTCACGCCATCGGTAATCAGGCACAAGGTTTCGCCCGCAACCATTTGATGCAGGGTAGCCTGGTAAGAAAAATCTTCCAGCGCGCAAACCGGCGGTCCGCCCGCGCCACTTAGTTTTTCCACCCGCCCGCGTTGCGGAATCAACCGGTACGGCGCGTCGTGCCCGGCGTTGCAAAACTCGAGCTGTCCGCTATTCACGTTTAGAATTCCGGCGAACGCCGTCACAAACAGCATTTCCGCGTTGTCGCGCGAAATTTCAGCATTGGCGGCTTTCATCACTGCACTCACATCCGGCAAGCGCCGCAGCGCGGCGCTTTTGTAAAGCGATTTGCTCACTGCCATGAACAGGCTGGCCGGCAGCCCTTTGCCGGAAACATCGCCGATGAGAAAAAACAGATGCTCGTCATCGAGCATGAAAAAATCATATAAATCTCCGCCCACCTGTTTGGCGGGCTCCAGCAGTGCGCCCAGTTCAAAGCGCTTTTCATTGGGGAAAGCGCTGGCGGATTGCGGCAGAATGCCCATCTGGATGCGCCGCGCCGCCTCCAGCTCGCCCGCAACGCGCACCGCGGCATCGCGCTCGTTTTGCAGCACTTGCTTGAGCGCACGGCGCTGCCGGTCGGCTTCTATCAGCGAAATCCCCAACATCACTCCGAACAGCAGCGTGGCTCCCGCGATGGGCATCGCCACATCGAACAGCAATCCCAGATTTTTATAAAGAAAAAATCCGCTGCCAAAAACCAGGCCGGTCGCGGTAATCATCAGGAGGATCGCGAATTTCGGCCGCGCGGAAGGCATGGCCAGAACCAGCAGCGCGCCCCAGACGGCGAGCAACCAGGCCTCGATCCAGCGTAACCAGTCGGGGCGCGACAACAATTTGCCGTCGAAAATTCCTTCGATGAGCTGGGCATGAATTTCAACTCCCGGCATGCGGTCGCCGGCCGGTGTGGCCTGATAATCAATGAGGCCGATCCCGGTCAGCCCAAGCAACACCAGCTTGCGCTCGAATTCCCCGGGCGGCGTTTTGCCGGACAGGACGTCGGTTGCGGAAATAAAACGATCCGGATCATGCGCCGTGTAATGCACCCACACTTTGCCGTCGGGTTCAGAAGGAACGAAAAGATCGCCGATGCCCACACCTTGCACGCCACTCTTTCCCACCCGCACGCGCACCGCTTGCTCGCCGCTGGCAACGCGTAGCATTTCCACAGCGAGCGCGGGCAGGAGTTCACCGCCGATACTGGCCGCCAGCGGAACGCGGCGCACCACACCGCGCTCTTGATCGGCGCTGAGCAAGCCGTGCCCCGCCGCGGCCTGGTCTATTTCATCCAGGCTGCGCAGCGCGTCCACAAAATGCCGCAGATATGGTTGCGGGTCGCCGCCTTGCGAGATAAAAGGCGGATGCCGCAGCGGGGTCTGCGAATGTACGGCGGCCGGCTCATCGAGGCCGGCCACGCCCAGTACCACATGTGAATCTTTGAGCGCGGCCGCGAGCACAGTGTCATTGGTGGGCAAGGCGGAAAGCCGTGCCGCCAAATCGCGATCAATACCAGGCATTAACTCGGCAAGACGGGCGGTGGACATGCGGTCCGGTTCCGGCATGATGATGTCCACTCCGATGGCCGCGGGCTGGCCCGCCGCGATGGTTTTAATCAGCCGCGCCAGCAGGGTACGCGGCCACGGCCATTGCCCGTATCGGGCGAGACTGACTTCATCAATCGCGACAATGACCACCGGAGCCGATAACCGGATGCGCGGCGCGAAAAACTGATAGGTGTCGAACAAACCCGCGCGCAGCGCGCGTTGCACCGGCGTATCTCCTGCGTATTGCAGCGCCAGTACCGCCAGCAGCAACGCGATAGCGAATGGGCGGCTGCGTCCGTGGCGGTCCCACCACGTGCCGGGTTCGCTGACGGCGGGATCGCTCACGTTCTAGACGGTGATTTCCAGGCCATCGTAAGCCGCGGAAATCTTCAGAACGTCCTGATCGCGCGTGATTTCCTCCAAGCGCCGCGTCTCGTTCAGGATGGAAGTGAGGTTTTCGTCGTCGTTCGCCGGTTCATGATGGAACATGCACAGGTGCTTTACGTGCGCGCTTTGGCATAGTTCGACGCCGACGATATTGCTGGAATGTCCCCAGTCCTGCTTCACCGAAATCGATTCCGCCAGCGAATACATGGCGTCAAAAATAACCAGATCCGCGTCGTGGAAAAAATCGACAAACGCCTGGTGCGCCACCTCGTCTTCCAGACGATGCTCGGAATCGGTCGAATACACGACAGTTTTTTTATTTTTTTCGAAACGGTAGCCGTAGGAATCACCGCTGTGCAATTGCAGCTTGGGCGTCACCCGGAACCCCGCTACGTCATGACTCCGGCCGGGTTCGAGCCGGATGAATTCAATGCGGGCTTCGAGTTGCGAAAAATCCACCGGAAACCACGGCGCTGAATACTGTCGGCGCAAGGCTTCTTCCAGCACCGCGTGGCAGCCGTAGATGCGGATGTGGTTGCCGGAAATATAAGCCGGCATAAAAAAAGGGAAACCCATGATATGGTCCCAATGCACATGCGACAAAAAAATGTGATAGACACCGGGGCGTCCCGCGCGCGCGCGCGACACATTGTTGCTGAATTCGCGCAAGCCGGTGCCCATGTCGCACAACAAATACTCATCGCTGCCGGTTTCGATTTCAACACAGGACGAATTGCCGCCGTAAGTGTGCGAAATCGCGACCTCGAGTTCGTTTTCGATAAAAGCGCGTGCTTTCTCCGGCGTGTCGAGATTTTTACCCGCCGCCCGCACCAGCGCTTTCTCCAGTTTTTGTTTCAAGGCGAGATGCGAGAGCGCGACCGGCAGCGAGCCGCGCGTACCCCAGAAGCGCACCCGCATCCTAGCCTCCTTGCGCCGCGTTATAGAGGTCCGCGGCAGCGGGCGAGACCGCGGCCAATGCAGTCTCCAGGTTGGGGAAAGTTTCCAGGATCAGGTTGAAATGGCTGATTTCAAAAATTTCCCTGACCACCGGCTGCATGGCGGCCACCGCAATCACTCCTTGCCTGGATTTGACTTGCTTCGAGGCCATCATCAGCACCCGCAAGCCCACGCTGCTGATGTATTCGATATCGGAGAAATCCAGCACCACTCTATCCTGGCCGCGGGCACAATGCTCCAGATGCGGGGCCAGCGCCATTCTGAACTCCTCGAATGTGGCGTGATCTATGCGCCCGGCGGGCACCATGATGACGGTATCACCGTAGCGCGTGGTCGTTATTTTCATTTCCGGTCCCTGTGCGGCATATTGAGGCGCTGCGGTCTGACAGATTAAGACACTGTTCTTCGACTGTAGCATTTCATCATAAGAGCGGATTCGATACAACCGAAGATAATGGCGGCGGTGGATTGGGCGTGGAAAATAAAATGCGCAAAGTCCCGGATTGCCACACCAGCACTGAACAGATAATTTTATTTTTATAATCAACATTATATATAATTTATCGAAATTTGTCCCGGTGGCAAAGTCCGATATAATCATGAAGTATTATTAAACAGCGCGCATGGCGCGGGCAGTGAAAATGTGGGTATAAAATCCAGAAGCATTAAATTCATGGAAACGCCCGCGGCACGCAATCAATATTCCGTGTCTGGCCGCGCCGCCTTGCTGCTGCGCTCGCGTTTCGTCATTCTAATTCTGATTTACGCCGCCGCCACTTGCGCCGCAGTCGGTACGTTCGGATTTTCGGCGCTGACCGTGGGCATTCCCGCCGTGTTGTTTCTGGCGCTGATCGCGGACGGCATCGCAAGACCGGGCTCCAGCGTTTTTTATCCGACCGTGTCACACGGCGCACGCAACATGCGGCGCGTGGCGCTGAGCTTCGATGATGGTCCGGACCCCGAAGTGACGGCGGCGGTGCTCGACGCTTTGACGCACCACAGCGCGCGCGCGACTTTCTTCGTCATCGGCCAGGCGCTGGAGGCGCATCCGCAACTGGCGCGGCGCATGGTGGCGGAAGGCCACGAGCTGGGCAACCACTCCTGGCGGCATTCACGCTGGCAAAATTTTTTCTGGGTAGGCAAACAGGCGCAGGAAATCGACCGTTGCGCGCTGGCGATCGCGGCGGTAACCGGCAGCCGGGCCCAGCCGTTGTATCGCCCGCCGCTCGGAATCAAAAGCCCGCCGCTGGCGTGGGCCGCCACCCAGCACGGCCTCACCGTGGTGGCCTGGTCGCTGCGCAGCCATGACACGAGCATAACTGATCCAGCACGCATCGCGCAACACGTGCTGAAGAAAATCCGCGCCGGCGATATCGTACTGCTGCACGACGGACATGATCTGCCCGAGCTACATCGTCCGGTGTGCGCGCAGGCGCTGCCGCTGATTCTGCACGGGTTGCGCGAGCAAGGATTGCGGTGCGTGACGGTGTCGGAACTGCTGCACCGACAGACCTAAACCGATCGAGTGGGGATTATTGAGGCGCGGCGCCGAGCGCGCGGATGGCCTGCGCGATGTCGCGGCTGAGCACCGCCAGCGCCCGTCCATGCGCAGCCACCAGCGCGTCGTAGCCGGCGCCGTTCACCGCTTCGCGCATCACGCTGCGCCCGTTTTTAGCCGCGCCGATTTTGGCGGCCCGCACCGTCCACACGGCTTCGATGGTCACCGCATCACCCAGCACCGAGTCGAAGCGCTGCACTTCCACCCGCACCCGATAATCGGCCTCGGTGCCGGCGTTTTGCGTATCAACGGAAACGTACGCGCCGTACAATAATTGCGCGAGATTTCCCGCAATCACGCGCGGGATTTCACTTTTCAAGGGCTCGGCCCAGCGTGCCTGTTCGGCGATCCGCACCTGATTGGCGGATAGAACCGTCACCAGTTGCGGGCGGTTGACCAGTTCCGGCACGCTCACCGGCCCCACCACGATGCTGTATGCGGCATTGTCAACTACGCGTTCGAGTGCGGTACCGGTGCTCAGCGTATAAAAACGTTCTCTCGGCACGCTGCCGCAGCCGGCCAGCGCCGCGGCGGCGAATATTGTTGCAATGAGTGCGTAATGGCGGTTCACTTTTCATCCTCCGGCTTGCCGCGTATCAGGGCTTCGGGATGGCGTTCGAGATAATCCGCGAGCACGCGTAACGCCTGCGCCGCGCGCGCGATCTCGCGCATGGCTTCGCGCGTGTCCTGCTGCAGCAACGGCGCATCGGCGGACAGAAAGCGATCTGCCGCAGTGAGCGTTTTATGCGCATCCTTAAGCACCTCGCGCGCCTCGGGCGCCACTTCGGTGTCGAGCCGCTGGATCAGGTTGTTGGCATTTTGCAGCGTCTGGCTCAGGTCGTTGCCGATCTGTTCATACGGCACTTTTTCGAGCTTGTTCGCGATCACGGTAAGCTTGTTTGCCAGCACGCTAATGGTTGTTTGCAGCTCCTGCAAACCGCCGGACAAAGTCGGTAATTGAATCGGTTTCTTGGACCAGTCGATCTCGGCCTTGGGCGCATGCGGGAAGAAATCAAGTGCGATGTAAAGCTGGCCTATCAGCAGATTCCCGGTACGCAACTGTCCACGCAGGCCGCGTTTTACCCAGGCATTCAAAAGTTCCTTGCGATCGAGGGCCTCGGTCTGCATCTTTTGCAGCGCGCTCAAACGCCCGGGATAGATGCGCGTTTCCACCAGCATCTCGAAATACTTGGTTTTCGGGTTGATCTCAATACTGAACGAGACGACTTCGCCGATGACGATGCCGCGGAAATCCACCGGTGCTCCCGGCAGCAGGCCGCGCAGAGATTCATCGAATGCCATCAGATAAGTTTCGCTCTCCAGGTCGGGTTGCTTCAGCGCCTGGTCCCGGTTGCGGAACAACTCGAAAACCGTCTTGGCGTCGGCCGGCGCAAACGCCTCCGAACCTTCCGGCGTCTGGAACGCGATTCCGCCCAGAAGAATGGAAATCAGCGATTCGGTCTGGACCTTGACGCCGCCGGCGTCGAGCGTGACGTCAATTCCGCTGGCGTGCCAGAAGCGCGTGTTCGCGTTCACATATTTATCGTAAGGCGCGTTGACGAATATATTCAAGGTCACGCCCCTGCCGTCCTTGTCGAGCTGGTAAGCCGTGACCTGACCGACCTGCAAGCGCCGGAAAAAAACGGGTGCGCCGATGTCGAGCGAACCGATGTCGCCGCTATGCACCACGAACTGCCGGCCCGGAACGTCGGTGAAGAACAGCGGCGGCACTTCGAGACCGACGAAGTTGCGTTGCGCCTTCTCGGACTTGCCGATATCCACCCCGATATAGGAACCGGCAAGTAAAGTTCCGAGTCCGGACACGCTGGCGCCGGAAATGCGCGCGCGCACCACCCAGAACCGGGTGTCTTCAACCAGCAGATTCTCGGCTTCCTTGACGATCTCGGCCGTGGCAATGACGCGGGTACGGTCTTCGGAAAGTCTGACGCTTTTCACCACGCCGATTTCAACTTCCTTGTACTTGATTCTGGTTTTTCCGGCTTCCAGCCCCTCGGCGGTCTTGAAGCTGATGGTGATCGTCGGCCCGCGCTCCAGCACCGCTTTCGCCGCCAGCCAGCCGCCGATCAGCGCCGCCACCAGAGGAATCAGCCAAACGAGTTGAATCGACCAGCGCGATTTGCGCACCGCGATCGCTTGCGGGATATCGGACAGTCCGGTGTTATCCGGGGTATCAGCCATACTGATCTTCCAGCGGATCCCAGATCAGCCGCGGGTCAAAGCTCAGAGTAGCGAACAAGGTCAACACCACCACCGCGCCGAAAGCAATCGCACCGGATCCCGCCCGGATGTTGGCCAGTGTATGCAACTGCACCAGGGTGGCCAGGATGGCGACGACAAAGATGTCGAGCATGGACCAGCGGCCGATGAACTCAGCCAGCCGGTACAGACGCGCGCGTTGATCGGGACGCCAGCGGGAACGGCGCTGCACCGAAACCACGAGCAGAGTCACTCCTATCAGCTTCAGCAGCGGCACCATGACGCTGGCGATAAAGACCACCATGGCGAGCAGCCATGAGCCCGAGGTCCAGAGGAAAACGATTCCGCTCAGGATGGTGTCGGTCTGCGATTCGAACAGCGAACTGGTTTCCAGTATCGGCAGCACGTTGGCGGGAATATAAAGAATGGCGGCGGCAATCAACAGCGCCCAGGTGCGGGATATGCTCTGTGATTTTCGCCGGTGCAGATACGCGCCGCAGCGCGGACACTTCGATTCATGCATGCTTGGCGCCGGCCGCGCATGCTGTCCGCACGCCTGACAGACCAAAAGACCCAGACTCGCCGCAGTGGTGTGCATGGCCGTCATTTTGCCATTTTATTCAACGCCGCCCACAGTTCACGCGGGTCGAACGTGGCTGCCACGGCGGCAAGCAACAACATCAAACCCCCGAATGCCCACATCGCGGTGCCCGGAACCACGCTCGCGATATGTGCGAGCTTGACCAGCGAAACCAGGATGCCGAGCATGAACACTTCGACCA
>JBOIFQ010000293.1:0-3383 GCA_050741655.1 Burkholderiales bacterium
CCGCTTTACCAATATGAGCGCACTGCTTTTCATCAACTCGGTGCTGATTTTTTTGATCGGACTGGTTTCGGAACAGATCACGATGCTGAACTATAAGGACAGCGAATCCCGATAGCCGGCCTCAAGTCTTACTGCGAGCGAAGCGTCTATGGAGCGCAAATTCTATAACATAGTCCCCGTGAATCTGCTCCGCCCAGGCCTGGTTGCCGCATTATTTCTTGGTCTGACCCTGCTGCTGACCTATTGGATTTATCGGCCCGGACTGTCCGGGCCCATGATTCTGGACGATTACCCTCAGTTTGATCCGATACTTGAGAATATCGGCAAAGGTTCATGGACCACCGGCTTTCTGCTGAGTGAAAGCGGGGTGCTGAAGCGCCCCGTAGCCATGGCGACCTTCATTTTTAACGCCATCGTTGCTGGCAGGGATTTCTGGTGGTGGAAATTTACCAATCTCGCAATCCATCTGCTCATCGGGGTGTTGATTTTCTTTTTAAGCGAGCGTCTGCTCGCCTTGGAAGCGGGCAGAATTCAGCGCAATGCGCGTTACCTGGCATTGCTGGCGGCCGCCATCTGGCTCCTGCATCCGCTGCAGGTGAGCACGGTCCTGTATACCGTGCAGAGAATGACGCAGCTCTCCGCGCTGTTTGTTTTTGCCGGCTTGCTGAGTTACACGCTGGGGCGGGAAAAGCAGCTGAATGGCCGGGCCTACGGCTGGATCGGAATTCTGCTGGCTTTTCTGGTTTGTTTTCCGTTGGCCATGTTCAGCAAGGAAAATGGCCTGCTTTTTCCGGTTTTTACCTGCTTGCTCGAAGTCTTCTTTTTCCGGTTCCGAGGCGGCCGCAATGCGCGCACAGGACTCGCCTGGTGTTATACCCTGTTCCTGCTGCTACCCGGGCTGATCGTGGTGTATTGGCTGACAACCCATTTCGACCAACTGGTGTTGCGCGGGTATGAGATACGTAATTTTACGCTCTATGAAAGAGTGCTGACCGAGCTACGCGTTGTGGTCTATTACCTGTACCAGATGGTTGTTCCGCAACAGCATAATCTTGGTTTTTTTCATGATGATTTTCCGGTTTCAAAAGGGCTGCTGTCGCCGCCCTCGACCCTGTTGTCCCTGGGGTTATTGACGGCAGTGTTGGCGGCGGGCTGGAGCTTGCGCCGTTTCAGCAAAGCCGCGGCGTTTGGCATCTTTTTTTTCTTTGCGGCGCATCTGCTGGAATCCACGATTTTTCCGCTGGAACTTATGTTTGAGCACAGGAATTATCTTGCCCTATACGGTATCTTGCTCAGCCTGTGCTGCGTGGTGGGGAAAGGGCTGAACAACCGCATGATCGTGAACTTTCTTGCCTTGGCCATCGGTAGCGTGTTCACGGTAGTGACGGTCGGCTATGTTGACACCTGGACCACGCGACAGGACCTATACACACGCATGTTCGTGGATCACCCGCTGTCGCCCCGGCTCAGAATCAATCTCGCCAGCGATTACACGGAAGATGGAGAATTTGATAAAGCCAGGAGAATGCTGGCCGGCTTTAGCGGGCAGGGATTTGATTTGCAGCGGGCTTATGTTTCCTGCCGCCAGTTGGGGCGGCTATCTCAAACTGAGCTCAAGCATATTGCTTTTCGCAGCGATAGCAAAGTCACCACTTACGAATTGCAAGGCCTGGTCGAGCTGGCCAATCTGGGTTTGGATGAAAAATGTGCTTTTCCTCCCGAGGAGTATCTGCGCATTGCCAGCGAGGCCTTGAGTGCCCACATCATCAATGACAGAAGCGCCCAATCACTGTGGATTTACAAAGCGCACTATCTGCATAAAACCGGGAAATTTGAGGATGCATTGGCGGCGCTGGAGGCGGCTTTCCGGGCTTACGATTCAAACTCGGCACCTTTGTTTCTCGCCACCGAGTGGTTGGTCGAGGCCAAGGACAAGATAAGGGCAGAGAGTTATTTTGCACGAGCGCAAGCCACGGCCGAAAAAAGCCATCAGGACTTCTCGGCGGAAATTGACAGCATCCGGACCCATATCGGCAATCTGTAATTGCAGGCCGGAACAGCCTGAGAAGCTATCCCACCGGCGCGCTGCAAGCCTATTTTATTATTTCTGCCAGTATCCCGATCGGAGGCAGATCATCGCCTGCTTCCTTTTTTTTCACTGATATGATTTTTGCCCCGTTGCCGAGCCGGGCAAGGGGGTAGAGTGGTTGTGTAAAAGACGCACTACTAACGGGCAGGATATAAGCATAGCGGCACTTTTTTATGCCTTTCCAGAACTCCTCTTCGCTTGCTTCAATTTTTGGCGGACTGTAGCTGGACCTCCGGGAGTAAAAAGTGACGATGGTCGGCTTGATGGCGAAAACGCACTCGTTTTCCGGAATGAGCGCATTGATTTCTTTCAGGTGGGAAATCAGACGGGCCTGAAAATAAGCGCTGAGAATAGCCGATTCCCGATTGTCATCGTACCATTCATGCATATGCTTGGCGATGCGGATATCGGCGGGAACTGGTTGCAGAAAATAACGGCCGTTGATGACAAAAGTAGGTAATAGGGTCAACAGAAGAACGACCGCCAAAGTCGCGCTCACAATTGCTGAATTACCGATCCGCAACCCGTTTTTCGAGAGTCCGGCCACCAGCAGGAAGCCGTGAGCGATGAAAACGGGATTCAACATACTGAGATAGCGCAGCGGCCCCGAATTAGGCCATAAAAATACCATGGCTAAATAAATGGCGACGTAAATCGCATCGAATTTGAGATATCTTAGCCGGTAAAGCCAGCCGGCCAGGCAAATCGCACCGAAGGCCGTGACTACAAAAGCCAGGACCGGGGGTTGTGTATATCCAAGCCATCCGAATTTCCAGTCCACGAACAACGCCACCGGACCGATGTAAAGCTGATGGAAGAGAATTGTAAAAAACTCAGGTGTGAGATAAATCTTCATCAATCCGTTCGCGTAGCCCGAAACCCCGATTTGAGTAATGGCGCCAAGGATGGACCACAGCACGAAAGGCAGCGCGGAAACCGTCATCAGGTATAGATAATTTTTTGGCCTGCGCAGCGCCAGAAAAAACCAGAAGGCCAATAATATTGAGATGGCGGCGACGCGCACCAAAGTGGCGCAAGCGACGGCAAACGCGGCCAGCCAAAGCCATTTGTGATTTTCTTTACGCGCGGCGAGGCTGACCCCCAGGATCGCCAGCAGGCTGAAAAAAAGGTAGGGGTCTTCGGTCCAGATATCGAGCGAGATAAAGTAAGTGGTCGGCATTAAGGCAAAGATCAGGCTGACGGCTGCGCTTTGCCACACGGAAAGCGATTCCTGCCGCATCCAGAAATACAAAGCAAGGACTGCCAGCAGTAAAAAAGTGGTGACCACCAGGTG
>JBOIFQ010000294.1:0-11377 GCA_050741655.1 Burkholderiales bacterium
GCGCAGCCTGGTAGCGTACCTGCATGGGGTGCAGGTGGTCGCGAGTTCGAATCTCGCCGCCCCGACCAGTTCAACCCAAAAGACAGAAACAGAGGTCAGGAAATCGAAACCTTGAGTGTCGCGGTTCATTACCCCGTGTTGCACGTTCCCGCCGCGGCCAGCGATGCGCATCCTGCTCAGTAACGACGATGGTTATTTCGCGCCGGGACTCGCCGTGCTCGCGGAAACACTCTCGCGCAGCGCCGATGTTACCGTGGTGGCGCCGGAGCGTGATCGCAGCGGCGCCAGCAATTCGCTGACGCTGGATCGTCCTTTGAGTTTACGTAAAGCCCAGAGCGGTTTTTATTATGTCAATGGCACGCCCACCGATTGCGTGCATCTGGCGGTGACCGGCTGGCTTACGCAGTTGCCGCACGTGGTGATTTCCGGCATCAACGGCGGCGCCAACATGGGCGACGACACGATTTATTCCGGCACCGTGGCGGCGGCGACCGAGGGTTTCCTGCTCGGCATCCCATCGCTGGCGGTGTCGCTGGCGGGCGATTCCGTCACGCATTACGCCACTGCCGCGCAAGTGGCGATGGACATCGTCCAGCGTTTCGAAAAACAACCCTATGCGCAGCCGGTGCTGCTTAACGTCAACGTGCCGGATGTCGCTTATGCGGAACTCCAGGGATTCGAGATCACGCGTCTGGGCCGGCGCCACAAAGCGGAGCCGGTGGTGAAGACGCGCAATCCACGCGGCGAAACCGTGTATTGGGTGGGCGCGGCGGGCGGCGCGCAGGATGCGGGTGAAGGCACCGATTTTCACGCCGTGGCGCACCACAGGGTTTCCATTACACCGTTGCAGATCGATCTTACCCAGTTCGCGCAACTGGAAAATCTCAGACGCTGGTTTAAGGGATGAACACGCGCCACAGCGGCATCGGCATGACATCGGAGCGCACGCGTGCGCGCATGGTGGAACGATTGCGCGAAAACGGCATCAGCGATGAAGTGGTGCTCACCGCCATGGCAGGCGTGCCGCGCCATATTTTCGTGGATGAAGCGCTGGCCAGCCGCGCCTATGAAGACGTGTCGCTGCCGTTGGGATTCGGACAGACCATTTCCAATCCCTATACCGTGGCGCGCATGCTGGAACTGCTGCGCGCCGGCAAGGAGCTTGCGCGCGTGCTGGAAATCGGCACCGGCTGCGGCTATCAGGCGGCGCTGCTGTCGGGTCTGGCCAGGGAAGTGGTTTCCCTCGAACGCATCGCCGCTCTGGCCACGCCGGCCAGAAAACGGCTGCACGAATTGCGCATGAGCAATGTGCGTGTGCGGCAGGTGGACGGCCACGGCGGTTTTCCCGAAGCGGCGCCGTATGATGCGATTATCATTGCCGCCGCCGCCACCCATGTGCCGCAGCCATTGCTGGACCAGCTCAAGCTTGGTGGTAGAATGATAATGCCGATGGGAACCCGGGAACAAAAATTGTGTGTCATCGAGCGCACCGCTCAAGGTTGCACGCAGACGATGTTGGAAGCGGTGAAGTTCGTGCCGCTGCGGCCCGGAGTGGAGTGATGCGAAACCTGCGTTACACCGTCGCAGCGTGCGCACTATGCGCGCTGACCGGCTGTCTCACCACGCCGCGCCCGGCGCCGGTGATCGAAAAATCTCCACAGGTCAAACAAGCCGTCAACCCCGCACCGAAACCCCAAAAACCGGAAAGCGACTGGCGTCCCGATTATTACACCGTGCAAAAAAGCGAAACGCTGTACAGCATCGCTCTGGAGCACGGGCTGGATTACAAGGATCTCGCGCAGTGGAACAACATCGATAATCCGGCGCAGATCAGCGCCGGCCAGCAATTACGGCTGACGCCGCCCGCGGATGCCGTGGTCACCGCGCCGCTCGCCACCACACCCGGCGTGGAAGGCAAGCCGGTGGATGGGGTTGAAGCGAAACCGCTGCCGCCGCCCGGTTTTATCAAATCCGAGCCCAAAGCGGTCAAGCTGCCGTATTCCGACCAGGCGCTGGCGCAATTGCAAAAACCGGAAACCGCGCGCGCCCAGCCTGAAGCGGCGGCGGTAATCAAGCCTGAAACAAAACCCGAAGCTGGAAACGCAGCGAGTTCGATTGTGGATGGCATAGACTGGAGCTGGCCGGCCACTGGCAAGATTATTTCCGGCTACAGCGAAAACGCCAGTCTCAAGGGAATGGATATCGCCGGGAAAATGGGGCAACCGGTATTTGCCAGCGCTTCCGGCAAAGTGATTTACAGCGGAGCCAATCTGCGCGGCTACGGCAAGCTGATCATTATCAAGCACAACGAAGTGTATTTCAGCGCCTATGCGCACAACAGCGAGATTCTGGTGAAAGAAGGGCAAACAGTGGTGAAAGGCCAGAAAATCGCCGAGATGGGCAATACCGATGCCGAGCAGGTCAAACTGCATTTCGAAATCCGGCGTCTGGGCAAGCCGGTGGACCCCGGCAAATACCTGCCGGGTCAGACTGGCGAAAAAACCTCGTGAACAATAATTTTTCTCCCGAGGACGAACCGCTGGACGAGAGTCTGATGTTGCCGGAAGAACCCGCGGCGGAAGTGGATTCCTTCACCGCCGACGTGCTGTCCGACGTGACGCAGATATACCTCAATGAAATCGGGCAGAATGCGCTGCTCTCGGCGGAAGATGAATTGCACTACGCGCGGTGCACCAGACAGGGCGATTTCCCGGCGCGGCAGAAGATGATCGAGCACAACCTGCGGCTGGTGGTGAATATCGCCAAGCATTATCTGCACCGCGGTCTGGCGCTGCTGGATCTGATTGAAGAAGGCAATCTCGGGCTGATTCACGCGCTGGAAAAATTCGATCCCGAACGCGGTTTCCGCTTTTCCACTTACGCCACCTGGTGGATCCGCCAGAACATCGAGCGCGCCATCATGAACCAGTCGCGCATCATCCGCCTGCCGGTGCATATCATCAAGGAACTCAACATCGTGCTGCGCGCGCTGCGCCATCTGGAGACGCATTGCGAAAAAGAACCGACGCAGCAGGATGTGGCGCACCTGCTGGGCTGGACGGTGGAGGACGTGCGGCGCATGCTGGTGCTCAACGAGCGCGTGGCGTCGCTGGATGCTCCGCTGGATATCGACCCCCTGCTTTCAATCGGCGAGGCCATTCCCGACGACAACAACCCGGCGCCCGATGTGGGCCTGGAAAACAAGCAGCTCGAAAGCTATGTGCAGGAATGGCTGGACCAGCTCGGCGACAAGCAGCGGCAGGTGATCGAGCGCCGCTACGGCTTGAACGGCCATGAAATCTGCACGCTGGAGCAACTGGCGGAAACACTCGAGCTCACGCGCGAGCGGGTGCGCCAGATCCAGATTGAAGCGCTGCAAAACCTGCGCAAGATTCTGAAGCGCAAAGGCGTGTCTAAGGACGTTCTCCTGTAGCGCCCGGGACGTTGAACTCGTACACCACGTAGTTGTTGCGGCCTTTTTGCTTGGCGCGGTACATGGCGCTGTCGGCCATTTTCACCAGCACATCCCCGCTTAAATCCCCGCTGCCGCCAAAAAACGCGATGCCTATGCTCGCGCTGACATTGATTTGACAATGCTCGAGAGAAAATGCCGTGCTCATGCTGTTCAGGATTTTTTCCGCGCCGCGCTTGGCATCTTCCGGCTGGTGCAGACCTTCCATGATGATGGCGAATTCGTCACCGGCCAAACGCGCCACCGTGTCGGTATCGCGCACGCACTGTTTGAGGCGTTGTGCGAAGCCGTGCAGCATGGCATCGCCGATCGAATGCCCCAGCTCATCGTTGATTTTCTTGAACTGGTCTATGTCCAGGTACATCAGCGACATCAGTTCCTTGTTGCGTTTGCTGCGGCTCAGAGCCTGTGTCAGGCGGTCGTGGAACAGATTGCGGTTGGGCAGGCCGGTGAGCGAATCGTATTGCGCGAGCCGTATCAATTGCAGTTCCAGCCGCTTGCGTTCGCTGATGTCGGCATTGGTACCGATCATGCGCAGCGCCAGACCATTCTCATTACGCGCCACGATCTGGCCGTAGCTTTGAATCCACAACCAGCCGCCGGACAGAGTCTGCACGCGGTGTTCGGCGCGATAGTGGGAGGCATGCCCTTTCAGCACGTCATAAATCAATTTTCCCAGCTGTGCCTTGTCATCGGGGTGCACCAGATTTTCCAAAGCCGGGAACGTGGTTTGCGTCGGTTCCGCCTTGCCGCCCAGCATCAGCGACCACTGTTCGCTCAAATAGACGGCGCCGGACAGGATGTCCCACTCAAACAGCGCGAGCCCTGATGCGACCAGGGCCAGGTTGAGGCGCTCGCGCGTGAAGACAATTTCCGCTTCGGTTTTTTTGCGTGTGCTCACGCGAACACCATGGCGACGAAATTCGGCAGGGGTTGCACCCGTACCTGCAGCCGCCAGCCGAACAGCACCGTGACTCCCAGTGCAAGGCAGAGGTCAAGAAATATTTTAAAACCGGTTTTCATGGACGAACAGTCGTTTCCGCGCTATGAGGGGAGGTGGCTTGATTATGCTACGGATTGAATCCCGAAACCAGTTTATGTAAATGTTTTACCGCATCCGGATCGCTGCGCGCGCCATAGCGCAGCATGATGTAAAGCTCGCTGATGCCTTGAATAGCGCCCGCCAGTTGCGGCCGGACTTGCGCCGCGCGCCGCGCGTAGTCTTGCGGGCCTTCCGCCGGATGGCGGAGGAGCCCGTGTTTTGCCAGTTTGGCGCAGAATTTTTGATAGGCTTTGAGTACCGGATCGCGCGGCGCGGTGCGCAGCCGCCACAATACCATCACGGCGGTGCTCAGCATGACGAGACCGGCCGCCATCAACAGCGCAATCGCAATGTTCTGCCAGCTCACGTCATTCATGCCGAAATTAGAGAGGAATTGTTTTTGCCGCTGCGGATTGTAGCCCAGCACCCATTGATTCCAGTTATTTGCCACCGCGTCCCAGATAAAGCGCACCTGGCGCAACCACGCAAGATCTGCGCGTACCAGGAACGGCAGCGGATCGGTTTTCGGCACGGCGGCGGCGATGCCCGCTTCCACGCGCAGCGGCGAAACCGCCGCGGTGGGATCAATCCGCACCCAGCCTTTGTCTTTCAGCCATACTTCGGTCCAGGCGTGCGCGTCGGCCTGGCTGACAATAAAATAATTGTCCACTTCGTTGAGCAGGCCGCCCTGATATCCGGTCACGATACGCGTGGGAATGCCGGCCGCGCGCATCAAAAAAGCGAAACTCGACGCATAATGCTCGCAAAAACCGCGTTTGGTGTCGAACAGGAATTCATCCACCGAATCCGCGCCCAGCAAGGGCGGCTGCGTGGTATAGAAAAATTTATCGGCGCGGAACAAGTTCAACGCCTGCCGCACAATCGCCGCATCGTCGGCGTAGGATTGCCGCCAGGATTGCGCCAGCGCGCGCGCGCGCGGATTGGTGGCGCGCGGCAATTGCAGCGCGCGGTTAAGTTCATACTCCCGCTCTTTCGCGCCGGCGCGGTAAACGGGATACGAGACCATGTCGTAGCGCATGCGGTTATGCACCGGCGCATTGGCCAGCACCTGAAAATCGCGCGAAATTTTTGCCTGCGGCGGCGCCTGCGCAGCGAGGTCGAGCACGAACAGCCAGTTCTTGTGGTGCGGCTCGAGCGTGACAGAGTAACGCAGGGGGTCGCCGCTGCCTTGCCAATCCGGCGGCTCCCCCGGAGTGAAACTTCCCGCCGACCAGGTACGGCCGTCGAAGCGCCAGAACACCGGACCGCGCCAATAAAGATTGTCATTTTTCGGCGGCGGCGCATCGAACCTGACGCGAAACGCCACATCGTCGGAAAGGCTCAATTGGCTCAACGAGCCGGGCGACATGGTGTCGCTCAGGCCGCTGACGCCGGAATAGGCATCTTGCGGCAAACCCCATAGCGGGCCTTGCACGCGCGGAAACAGCAGGAACAGCACCACCATCAGCGGAATCGCCTGCAGCAGCAGATGGCCCGCCAGTTTGAGGCTTTGCCTGAAGCCATAATTTCCGCTGACGCGATTGAGTTCCATCAGCGCCGCGGTCAGCACCAGCACCACCAGCAGCATGTACAGGCCGGTGGCGATGGTTTGCGAATAAAGAAAATTGGTGATGATCAGGAAATAACCGAGGAAAAAAACCAGCGTCGCGTCGCGCGCGCTGCGGGTTTCCATCAGCTTGAGCGCGGTAAGCAATACCAGCAGCGCCACGCCGGTATCGCGTCCGAGCACACGGCCGTAACTCAAATAAATTCCGGCGACAGCGGCGAGCGCCAGCACCAGCAACAACCATTTCGGCAACAGATGCTGGTGCCGCCAGGCGGCGTAAAGGCGCAGCAGCATGAGTGCGCCCGCGGCAATGGGAACCCATAACGGCAGGCGCTCCACGTGCGGCGCGCTGACCATGGCGATACTCGCCAACAGCCACATGATGTGGTGAAGTTTAAGCGCTGGCATCGTCCAGTCCAAACAGAGCCAGCGCTTCCAGGCATTTTCCCTGATGCAATTCGCCATGCGCGGGATTGATTTCCTTTTCCGGCAAGCGCAGGCCGTAGCTCAAGCCCGCTTTTTCCGCATCTAGCACCCAGCGCGTGAGGCGCGAGAGTTTTTGTTCCAGGTCGAGGCCAGCGGGCAATTCATTCCAGTCCAGCCATAATTCAGCATCCGCGCGGCCGATGAATTGCTTGGTGAGCAAGCCTTGATCGCGCGCCGAAGCTTTCCATGCGATATGGCGCGGCGAATCGCTGGGCTGGTGCGGGCGCAAGCCGGTGAAATCATCGTTGCCCTGACCGTGCACGAAACCTTCGCCGGCCTGGGCTTGCATCACGGGCGGCGGCAAGTGCGCGCTTTCGGGCCGCGGATAAACCAGGCAACGCAGGTCGAGTTCGACATACGACCAGGAGCGGAACAGGCCGAGCGGATAACGGGTGAACAGGGTAAGGCGTCCGATCCGCAGCCAGCCGCGCCGCCGTGCAGGCAGGCTGACCGCGGCCAGCGCGCTGGTGGTTTGCCACACATCGCAATAAACCGTTTCGTGCTTCTGGCATTCTATGCCGATAGCATAGCGCGGCAGAGTGCGATGATTGTCCAGGCACACGCCGAAACTCGCCTCTTCACCGGCAAACACCGGATGGGTTTTGCCGGAGCGCACATGCAGCCCCGCCAGATTGCGGAAAGCATGCAGCATGGAAACATTCGCCATCGCCGCGAGCAGAAAGGTCAGTACATAACCCAGGCTCAGGTTGTAGTTGATGGAGCCGGTCAGCAACAGCAGCAGCAAAAAACCGAACAACAGGCCTTGACGGGTGGGAAGGATGAATATGCGGCGCTGGGTCAGCACCACCGGCCCGGCTTCCGGGCCTTTGAGGCGGAACAGCCAGTCGTTGATGAAATTCCTGAAGCCGAACCGCAAAGGACGCCAAGGACGCCAAGGAAAAGCGTTCATAACTTGTTCACGACGCGCTTGATGCCGTCTTTCATGTGAACTACGTTGAAATTGAGAAGAAACCCAAGTTTATGGTTGCCGAGCCTAAGGTAGCTCAAGAGTTGTGCGGTGTGAATCGGCAGCAGTTTTTCAACCGCTTTTAATTCCACGACAACTTTATTGTTGAGCAGGAGATCAATCCGATAACCTGCATCCAGCTTGAGATCATCATAAAAAACCGGCAACGCCACTTGTCTTTTCACTTCAAGCCCATGTTTACCGAGTTCATGAGACAAGCAGGCTTCATAGGCGCTTTCCAGCAAGCCGGCGCCAAGGGCAGTGTGAACTTTCAGGGCGGCGGGGATTATTAATTTGCCGAGGTCTTCTTCATTCACCGGATTTCCTTCGTGTCCCTGGCGTCCTTTGCGGTTCAAGCTTTCAAGGAATGGGAACCGCGTTGATCAGACTCTCGGTCGGATCTTTGTGGCGCGCGTGCTCGCCTGCCGCGTGCAGCCGGTGGCTGACCACGCTCGGCAGCACCGCCTGCACATCTTCCGGCAGCACCTGGTTGCGGCCATGCATCAGCGCCCAGGCGCGCGCAGCGTGCAGCAGCGCCAGCCCCGCGCGCGGGCTCAAGCCGGTCACGAACAGCGGCGATTGGCGGGTGTAATTAATCAAAGCCTGCAAATAATCAGTGAGCGCGTCTGAGGCGTGCACGTTTTTTATTTTTTGCTGCAACTCCAGCAATTCGGCGACGCTCACGCAGGGCGTAAGCTGCGAAATCATGTCGCGCCGCTCGGCGCCTTTCAGCAGCGTGCGCTCGGCCTGATGATCGGGGTAGCCCAGTTTAATGCGCATCAAAAAACGGTCGAGCTGCGATTCCGGCAACGGAAACGTGCCTACCAGATGCGAAGGATTCTGCGTGGCGATCACGAAAAAAGGTTCGGGCAGCGCACGCGTCTCGCCTTCGGTGGTGACTTGCTGCTCTTCCATCGCTTCCAGCAGCGCGCTTTGCGTCTTGGGCGTGGCGCGGTTGATTTCATCGGCCAGCACCACTTGCGCGAACACCGGGCCGGGATGGAACTTGAACGCCCCGCTGGCGCGCTCGTAAATGGATACGCCGAGAATGTCGGCCGGCAGCATGTCGCTGGTGAATTGAATGCGGTGAAATTCCAGACCGAGCGAACGCGCCAGCGCGTGGGCGAGTGTGGTTTTGCCGACACCGGGCAAATCTTCGATGAGCAAATGACCGCGCGCCAGAAGACAAGCCAGCGCGAGGCGGATTTGCCGGTCCTTGCCGAGAATGATTTGGCTGACCTGGCCGATGATGCGATCCACCGGTTGGGCGATTTTGGAATCCTGGGGCAGCAGGTGTGGTTGCATAAGATTGTTATCCGGGCAGCAGGGCCGCCAGAACCTTGCGCCCTTCCTCCGCCAGTATGTTGTAGGTGCGGCAGGCGGCGCACGTGTCCATGACTTCCAGCCCGATTCTTTCCTGCATCAGCGCTTTCGACAATGCCGGATGCGGAAAGTGCAGCGTATTGCCGGTTCCCAGCAGCACGATTTCGGGTTTGAGGTCCGCCAGGAATTCAAAATGGCGTTGCGCGAGTGCCGCGAATGTGGCGGCATCCCATTCCAGCAGGCGTTGCGGCAGCACGACCAGGCTTTTTTCATGGCGCACGTTGTTCACCAGAACATAGCCCGGGCCGTATCCGGTGAAGCGGTTTTCCGCGCTGGCGGTGGCTAGATGTAGTTTCATAATTGCAGCAGGGTGTCGGGTCGGGTAAGATTATACCTTTTTTGTGAAATATCACGTATTTAACTGAAAAAACATGCAGGAATTTTCACGCATCAAACGGCTGCCGCCTTATGTCTTTAATATCACCGGCGAGCTCAAAGCGGCGGCGCGCAAACGCGGCGAGGACATTATTGACTTCGGCATGGGCAATCCCGATGGCGCCACGCCCAGGCACATAGTCGAAAAATTAATCGAGACCGTGCAGCGCCCGGACACACACCGCTATTCGGTGTCGAAGGGCATCCCGCGCCTGCGGCGCGCGATTTGCAACTGGTACCAGACGCGCTTCAAGGTCGAGTTCGATCCCGATTCGGAAGCCATCGTCACCATCGGCTCGAAAGAGGGGATTTCGCATCTCGCGCTGGCGACGCTGGATGCGGGCGATATCGTGCTGGTGCCGAACCCGAGCTATCCGATTCATATTTACGGCCCGGTGATCGCCGGCGCCGATATCCGCCATGTGCGCATGACGCCGGGCGTGGATTTTTTCGACGAACTGGAAAAAGCGCTCAAGGATTCATATCCGAAACCGAAACTGCTGATTATCAATTTTCCCAGCAATCCCACCACCCAATGCGTGGAGCTGCCGTTCTTCGAAAAAATCATCGCGCTGGCCAGGGAATACGGAATTTACGTGGTGCACGATCTGGCTTACGCCGATATCGTGTTCGACGGGTATAGATCGCCGTCCATCATGCAGGTGCCGGGCGCGCGCGAAGTGGCGGTGGAATTTTTCACGCTTTCGAAAAGCTACAACATGCCGGGCTGGCGCGTCGGTTTCATGGTCGGCTGCAAAAAACTGGTGGCGGCGCTGGGACGCATGAAAAGCTACCACGATTACGGCACGTTCACGCCGATTCAGGTCGCAGCAATCGTCGCGCTGGAAGGGCCGCAAGATTGCGTGCAGGAAATCCGCCAGACTTATCAAAACCGCCGCGACGTGCTGTGCAAAGGCTTGCAGACTCTGAACTGGCAGGTGCAAACTCCGCGTGCGACCATGTTCGTGTGGGCGCAGATTCCCGAAGCTTATCGCGTGCCGGGTTCGCTGGAGTTCGCCAAGAAAATATTGGCGGATGCCAAGGTCGCGGTGTCGCCCGGAATCGGCTTCGGCGAGCATGGCGACGACCATGTGCGCTTTTCGCTGATCGAGAATGAAGCGCGCACGCGGCAGGCATTGCGCGGCATCAAGGATATGTTTAAAAAAGACCGACTGTTGTAGGTGAACGGGTGAACGAGTGAATAAGTGAACGAGATAAATTATGGGTTTTTTTCACCTGTTCACCTGTTCACTTGTTCACGCCTTCGTGTTCAAGGAACTTGACAATGAAACCAATTAACGTGGGTTTGCTCGGCATCGGCACCGTGGGCGGCGGCACGTTCACGGTTTTGCGGCGCAATCAGGAAGAAATCAAGCGCCGCGCCGGGCGCGGCATCGTGATCACAATGATCGCCGACAAGGACGTGGCTAAAGCAAAAAAAATAGCCGGCAAGCATGCGCAGGTGACCGGCAATGCGCTGGAAGTCATCCGTCATCCGCAGATTGACATCGTGATCGAGTTGATCGGCGGCACCACCATTGCCAGGCAGTTGGTGCTGCAAGCGATTAAAAACCGCAAGCATGTGGTCACCGCCAACAAGGCGCTGCTCGCCAAACATGGCAACGAAATTTTCGCCGCCGCGCAAAAGCACGGCGTGATGGTGGCGTTCGAGGCGGCGGTGGCGGGCGGCATTCCCATCATCAAGGCGTTGCGCGAAGGGCTTACCGCCAACCGCGTGGAATGGATCGCCGGCATAATCAACGGCACCAGCAATTATATTCTGTCGCAGATGCGTGACCAGAGCGTCACTTTCGCTGCCGCGCTGAAACAGGCGCAGGCGCTGGGCTACGCCGAGGCCGACCCGGCTTTCGACATCGAAGGCATAGACGCCGCGCACAAGCTCACCATTCTGGCGGCCATCAGTTTCGGCATTCCGATGCAATTCGACAAGGCTTACACCGAAGGCATTGCCGAACTCACGCGCGAAGATATCCGTTACGCCGAAGAACTGGGATACCGCATCAAGCTGCTCGGCATCACCAGGCGCACACCGCAAGGGATCGAGCTGCGCGTGCATCCGACGCT
>JBOIFQ010000295.1:0-9759 GCA_050741655.1 Burkholderiales bacterium
AAATGGACGTATCCAAAAATCACAACGACAAACACCGCCTGATTTGGATACCGCCGCGAGTTCGGATGTTCCACCACGTCAATGAGTCCGCCACCTTCAATCGCAAGTACCACGTCTTCGAATGAAACGTCCCGCTGGCGTTTAAGGTGCTCATTCTTCTCATAATTCCAGTGGAATGTCTTCATTGGTTTATGATACGCTTCTGTGTGCCTTTTGTCATCACATATCTAACCTGTGCTTTCCATGTTCTATCCACCCACTTCAGCATTTGGCCAGGATTGCCAGTAGCGCCGGCGCTCGGCGCGGTAAGCGCGCGTCGTAATGCCGCGCGCATCGAAATCCAGCGTGAGCGCTCCGTCCAGATCCGAGCGGTAGATTTTGCTGCCGAGTGATTTATAGCGCTCCACCACTTCCGCTTTGGGATGGCCGAACGGGTTGCGGTAACCGACGGTGAAAATCACCGTTTTGGGTTTGACCTGCTCGAGAAAAATTCCGGTGGAAGAAGTCTTGCTGCCGTGATGCGGCGCGATCAGCACGTCGGCTTGCAGTTTTTCCGATGCGCGCTGGAGCAATTCATCCTCCGATTTTTTTTCGATGTCCGCGGGCAGCAGCACGCTGCCATGACGGCTGGTGATTTTGAGCACGCAGCCGCGTGCATTGGTTTTGATTTTATCGTTTTGGTAACTGGCTAAGTCCGGATGCAGTATTTCAAAGCGCACGCCGTCCCATTCCCATGACTGACCGGCGTAACAAGACAAAGAGCGCCGCGCGTGGATTTGAATCGGATGCTCCGCGGGCAGCGACGAAGCCAGCCAATCCACCGGCAGACTATCCAGCACTGATATCGCGCCACCGCTGTGATCCGCATCAGCGTGCGTGACAATCACGCCATCGAGTTGCCTGATTCCCGCCGCGCGCAAATACGGCACGATGATGCGGTTGCCGCTGTCCGTCTCCGAAGAAAAAGCCGGCCCGGTGTCGTAGAGCAGCGCATGATTTTGCGTGCGCGCTACCACCGCCAGGCCCTGCCCTACATCCAAAACCGTAATCTGCATTGCGCCCGGTTCCGGCGTAGCAGGCGCGAACAAAAACAGCGGCAGCAAACCCGCTGCGCCCAGCCAGCGCGCGGGAAAACCGCGCGGCAGCAGCATCCAGATAATTCCCGCCACTCCCGCGACAGCCGCCCACAAAGGCGGCGCGTGCTGCTGCCACACCGCATCCGGCAGCGCGCTCAACCATTCCAGCAATAGCATCTGCCATTGCATGATGAGATGCGCGAGCGGCAAAAGAAAATCCAGCGGCGGCAGGCTGCCGAGCAAAGTGAGCGGCACCACGATGAGGCTCACTACCGGAATCGCCACCGCGTTGGCGAGCGGAGAAACCAGCGACACCTGCTGGAACAGGATGAGCAGCGGTGGGATCAAGCCCAGCGTCACCGCCCATTGCGTGCGCCCCCACGCGCTAAACCAATGCGGCTGGCCGATGCGCCCCACGCTCACGAAAAAAATCACCGCCACCGCGCCGAAGGAAAGCCAGAAGCCCGGCGCCAGCACCGCCCACGGATCAAACAAGGTCACCAGAAAGAGTGCGCTGCACAGCACCCGCGAGGCGGAACTCTGTTTACCGAACCACAACGCGATGGCCACCACAGAGAGCATGATGACGGTGCGCTGCGCCGGCACCGCGAAACCCGCCAGCAAAGCATAAGCCAGCGCGGCGAATGCGCCCGCCGCCACCGCCGCTTTGCGCGCGGGCAGCAGCAGCGTGAGACGCGCGTTCAATCTCCACAACGCATATACCAGCGCCAGCACCAGGCCCGAAACCATGGTCACATGCAAACCGGAAATGGACATCAGATGATTGACGCCGGTGCGCGTGAAAACTTTCCATTGCGATTGCGGTATCGCCTGCTGATCGCCGATGGCGAGCGCCACCAGCACGCCCGCGTAAGGTTCCTGCGGCAGTTTTTGCCGCAACTGTTCGCGCACCGCTTCGCGCGCCTGCTCCACACTATAAGAAAAACCCGCAACGCCGGCGGCGATGCGCTGGTTGGCGGCGGATTCGCGCACATAGCCGGTGGCGCGGATATTGCGCTCCAGCAGCCACGCTTCGTAATCGAAACCGTGCGGATTGGCGTTGCCGTGCGGGCGCTTGAGCCGCACCGTCAATTGCCAGCGCTCGCCCGGGTGCAATTGCGCGAGTGGTTTGTCAGGCTGCTTGCGGTCGCGGTACCAGGAGAGCGCGATGTGCGCGGGCGTTCTGGCTTGCGGCGTTTGCACATTCTCGACATCGAATTCGAAACGCACGCCGCGCTCGTTCTCCTGCGGAAGACTTGCAACGACTCCGGTGACCTGAATATCTTTCCCTTCCCAGGCCTCGGGCAGCGCATCGGCGAGCCGGACTTGAGCCAACCATGCCGCCCAGAAAAATCCCGCGCCGAAAAAGAAAACGGCCAGAAAAACCGCAGCGATATGCCGCCAGCGCTCTAACGTTTTCGCTCGCAACAAAAGCGCGGCAAGCAACAGCGGCGCCAGCGCCCAGGCCAGCGCCAAATCGGGCAACTGCGCCTGCGCTTGCAGCAGCCACACACCGCACACGAATAAAATAAGAAAAACACGCATGGTTACACTGGTTCAGCGCTTTACGGTAAAGTGGAGCAAGGGGTGGAAATCATGCCGCGCAAATTTTTTAAAAAATATCTGCCGAGCGCCGAAAGCATCCGGGAAAATAAATTTATCGGCCGCTTCGGCTCCGCCTTGCAGCACCCGAACCTGTGGCACCTCAATCGCCATTCGGTCGCGGGCGGCGTGGCGGCGGGATTGTTCACCGGATTGATTCCCGGCAGCAATCCGGTGCAGTTCACCGCCGCGGCGTTTGCCGCCGTGCTGTTCCGCGTCAACCTGCCGGTGGCGATTTTCGTTACGCTTTACACCAACCCTTTTACCATCGTGCCGCTTTATTTCGCGGCTTACAAGATCGGCGCTTTTTTTCTCGGGCAAAGCGGCGCCGCGTTCCCGCGCGCTGAGCTCGATTTGTGGAACACACCTTTCAGCGAATGGCTGGCCACACTAATCAATTGGATGGCGGCGATGGGCAAACCGCTGGCGCTGGGGTTGCTGATTCTGGCCAGCGTGCTGGCCGCGACCGGCTACGCCGCCGTGCATCTCGCGTGGCGCACCTATATAATCCGGGAATGGCGCAAACGCAAATTGCGGCGAAAAATATGAATACTCCCGATTACTGGCAGCAGGCATGCAGGGAACTCGCGAAGCGCGATGCGGTGCTGAAGCGTCTCATCAAGCTTCAGCGCGGATTGACTTTGCGCAGCCGCGGCGATGCGTTCACCACGCTGGCGCGCGCCATCGTCGGCCAGCAAATTTCGGTCAAGGCGGCGCAGACTGTTTGGGAAAAACTGGCGGCCGCGGTTCCCGTGGTAAGTCCCAAACAGATCGCCACCACGGAAACCACAACGCTGCGCACCTGTGGTCTTTCCGGTAAAAAGATTGAATATATCCAGAATCTTACTAATCATTTCCTGGAAGGGTCTCTGAATGAAGCGCGCTGGCCGCAACTCGATGACGAAGAGTTGATTGCGCAATTGATGCAAGTAAAAGGCATCGGGCGCTGGACCGCGGAGATGTTCCTGATTTTTTACATGATGCGCCCCGACGTGCTGCCGCTCGATGACATTGGCTTACAGCGCGCGATGAGCCTGCACTACAACAAAAACCGCCCGGTCAGCAAGCTCAAGATGCGCGCGATCGCAAAGGAATGGATGCCGTGGCGTTCGGTGGCGACGTGGTATTTGTGGCGCAGCCTGGACCCGCTGCCGGTGGAATACTAAGCAAAACTACTGCGCGACCGGCCTGCTCGTTACGTTTCGCTTTAACCCGCACGCGGCGCCAAGCGAGATTGCTTCGTCACTAACGTTCCTCGCAATGACAACCCATAGTCATTGCGAGAAGGCGTAGCCGACGAAGCAATCTCAAACTCTGCTAGAAAAACAGAAATCGCGCGATGAAATACAAACCCAGAGCCATGAAAGCGTAGGTGATAAAGTTGCCAAGTTTGCCGCCTTTGTCAAACTTGTCGGAGAACAAGTACCCGCCCAGAACCACGGCGCCAATCAGCACCGGTATGGTCATGATGGAATAATTGACCTGCATATCCCACACCTTGCCCAGCGCTTGTTCCAGCCAGCCGCCGGGACTGAAAATCCGGTACGCCAAGCCCACCACTCCCGCCAGCGCGAGAATAAAACAGACCACGGCGGTGATGGTTTTGATGAGTTGCTTCGTCTGTTCGTTCATATCCTTATCTTCGAACGTGGCTGCGATGCAAACTCTACGCGCAAAGGCTTGATGCCGCAAGCATAATTACCCGTTCCTCAGCACTCCATCCACCAGCCGCAACACGCGCCCGGCTTGCGCGGCGAGATCGTGGTCGTGCGTGACAATCACAAAACTGGTGCCGAGATTGCGGTTCAGCTCCAGCATCAATTCAAACACGCTAGCCGCGTTCTGGCGGTCGAGATTGCCGGTCGGCTCATCCGCCAGCACGCACGCGGGCTGCGTCACCAGCGCGCGCGCCACCGCCGCGCGCTGGCGTTCGCCGCCGGAAAGTTCACCGGGACGATGGTTAAACCTATGCTCGAGCCCCACTTGCCGCAACACCTCTTGCGCACGCTGGTTTGCGTCTGCTGTAGGCAAGCCGCGAATCAAGAGCGGCATCGCCACATTTTCCAGCGCGGAAAATTCGGCCAGCAGATGATGGAACTGATAAACAAAACCCAGCGCCTGATTGCGCACCCGGCCGCGCTGCGCATCGTTCATGTGCTGGATGTCCTGCCCGTTAATCCGCACTTCACCCGAAGTCGCAGCGTCCAATCCGCCCAGCAGATGCAGGAGCGTGCTCTTGCCGGAACCGGACGCGCCGGTGATGGCGACGCGCTCGCCGGCAGCGATCTCCAGATTCACTCCGAGCAGCACCGGTACTTCCAGTTTGCCCTGGTAGTAAATCTTGTGCAGATCGCGGCAGCTCAGCACCGGCCCTCGATTTTGACTGTCACTCTTCACTCGTTCACCCGTTCACTTGTTCACGCTTCATTCATACCTCAGCGCTTCCGCCGGATTGGTGCGCGCCGCGCGCCAGCTCGGATACAAAGTCGCCAGCAGGCAGAGCGTGAACGACACCACCGCAATCACCGCCACGTCCCAGAATTGCACCTCGGACGGCAATTCGCTGATGTAATACACGTCCTTGGCGAGAAATTTCACGCCGATGAGATTTTCGATGAACGGCACTACCACATCAATATTGAGCGCGAGCGCCACGCCGCCCGCCAATCCCAGCAGCGTGCCGAGCAAGCCGATCAGCGTGCCCTGCACGATGAAAATTTTCATGATGCTGCGCGGGCTGGCGCCGAGCGTGCGCAGGATGGCGATTTCCGATTGCTTGTCGGTCACCGCCATCACCATGGTGGACGCGATGTTGAACGCCGCCACCAGGGCGATCAGCACCAGCACGAAAAACATCATGCGCTTCTCGATTTCCACCGCGCGGTAAAAATTGGCGTTGATGCGCGTCCAGTCGGTGATATAAGCATCCACCGTCAGCGTGTGCGCGAGCTGATTGCCTACGCGCGGCGCCTGGTACAAATCCTTGAGCCGCAGCCGCACTCCGCTCACGGTATTATCGAAACGGTCTAGCTTCTGTGCGTCCTGCAGATGAATCAGCGCCAGCCCCGCATCGTATTCGTAGTGGCCGGCTTCGAAAATCCCTACCACGGTGAATTGCTTGAGGCGCGGCAGCAGCCCGGCCGGGGTCACCTGCCCTTGCGGCGCGATCAATAATATTTTTTCGCCCAGTGAAACACCCAGCGCGCGCGCCAGATCCACTCCCAACACGATGCCGAATTCGTCAGGACGTAGTGCGTCCAGTGTGCCCGCTTTCATGTGCCGGCCCAGATCCACCACCTGGTTTTCGTATTCGGGCAGGATACCGCGCACTATGCTGCCTTTCACCGCCTGCTCGAATGAAAGCAGGCCCTGCTCGGAAATATACGGCGCGGCAGCCACGACTTGCGGATTCTGCGCCGCTTCCTGCGCCACCTGGCGCCAGTTGCTAAGCTTGCCGCTGATGCCGCTCACCTGCACATGCGACACCACACCGAGAATGCGCTCGCGGATTTCCCTCTGGAAACCGTTCATCACCGACATCACCGAAATCAGCACCGTGATGCCGAGCGCCATGCCGATGATGGAAGTCAGCGAAATGAAGGAGACGAAATGGTTGCGCCGCTTGGCGCGGCTGTAGCGAAGACCGATGAAAAGTTCGTAAGGCTGCACGCGGGGCTTCCAGTAAATTGCTGCGTGCAGTTTGCCATATTCCGGCGGGGGACTCCATCCATCCCGCATGTTAAACTTTCAGCGATAAATGCACTGCCACCTTCTCATCCCTGCCCTGCTTGAACCGGCCGCGTCAGTTCCCGGCTTGCAGTTGCCCGCATTGCGCACCCTGCTGGCGCGTGCCGCGACCGGCGCCAGTGAAAAAAATATGGAATCCTGGTTATGCCAGGCTTTTGGCGTACAGAAACAGCAGGACTGGCCCATTGCCGCGTTGATGCTGGCGGCGGAAGGGATTAATCCCGGCGCCGCGTACTGGCTGCGCGCCGACCCGGTGAATCTGCAAGTGGATAGAGGCCAGTTGCTGCTGATGGACAGCCGCGCTTTTGCCATCACGCAGGATGAAGCGAATCAGTTCATTCATGCGCTGAATACGCAGTTCGCCGACCGCGGCTGTGTTTTTCACGCGCCGCATCCGCGGCGCTGGTTTTTGCGTCTGGAGCACGTGCCCAGGCTGCAAACCACGCCGCTGAATCAGGTGCTGGGCAAAAACGTGGACGATTTTCTGGCGGCGGGCGAAGAGGGTCTTTATTGGCAAGGTATCACCAATGAAATTCAAATGCTGCTGCATGAGCACGCGCTGAACACGGCGCGCGAAGCGCGCGGCGAATTGCTCATCAATAGTATCTGGCTGTGGGGCGGCGGATGCCTGCCGCAACTTTCGCAAAAACCTTATGCGCGGATTTGGGCCGATGACGCTTTGACGCAAAGCCTGGCGCTCGCCGGCGGCACACCTTGCCATGCGCTTCCTGCTGGCGCAGGCGATTGGCTCAAGCAGGCAGACCTCACAGGCGAACATTTGATGGTATTTGATCATTTGCAAACCGCCGCGCTTTATCACGACCTAGTGCGCTGGAAAATCGAATTGACAAAACTCGAAACTGCATGGTTCGCGCCTTTGCTCGCCGCACTCAAGCGCGGAAAGCTTGCGGCTGTCACTATAGAGGCCGACGGGAAATCATTCGCGGTCACGCGCAAAGATTTGTGGAAGTGGTGGCGCCGTTCCGGATTCACGCCATGAACTCGCCCAAAATCATTTGCCGCGATGTTCCGCGATTATCGTTCGAGGCTTTGTGTTCCGCCGGGCTGCATCCGCTGCTGGCGCGCATTTACGCCGCGCGCGGCATCAGCAGCCGGTCACAACTTGCCAACGAGTTATCCGCCCTGCTGCCTTTTGAGCAGCTGAAAAACGCGACTGAGATGGCACGTATTCTGGCCGATGCAATTGCCGCGCGGAAAAAACTCCTCATCGTCGCCGATTACGATGCCGACGGCGCCACCGCCTGCGCGGTGGGCGTGCGCTGTTTGCGTGAATTCGGCGCCGTGGTGGATTACCTGGTGCCCAACCGCTTTGAATACGGCTATGGGCTGACGCCGGAAATCGTGCGGCTGGCGGCGCAAATCAAGCATCCCGACATTATTATTACCGTGGACAACGGCATTGCTTCCGTTGACGGCGTGGCGGTAGCCGCGCAGCTGGGCATGGCGACGCTGATTACCGATCACCATTTGCCCGGAAGCGAGCTGCCGCAAGCTGCTTGCATCGTCAACCCTAACCAGAAGGATTGCGAATTTCCCAGCAAGAATCTGGCGGGAGTGGGGGTGATGTTTTATGTGATGCTGGCGCTGCGCGCGGAATTGCGCGCACGCGGAGTGTTTGCAGCCAAGCCCTCACCCAATCTTTCCACGCTGCTGGATCTGGTGGCGCTGGGCACGGTGGCGGACGTGGTGAAGCTCGATCACAACAACCGCATTCTGGTGAGCCAGGGCTTGCAGCGCATCCGCGCGGGCAAAGCCTGCGCCGGGATGCAGGCGCTGCTGCGCGCCAGCGGACGCGATGCGCGCCGTGCGTCTACTTTTGATCTGGGCTTCATGCTCGGGCCGCGCCTGAATGCCGCAGGCCGGCTTTCCGACATGGCGCTCGGCATCGAATGTCTGCTCAGCGATGATGTCCTGCGCGCCGATGAAATTGCGCGCCAGCTCGACGCGCTCAACCGCGAGCGCCGGGAAATCGAGGCCGGCATGCAGGAATCCGCGCTCGCGGTGCTGGAAAAAATGCAATTCGCGGACAGCAGCAGCGTGTGCCTTTACGACCCGGCCTGGCATCAGGGTGTGATCGGTATCCTCGCGGCGCGCATCAAGGACAAGCTGCATCGCCCGGTGATTGCTTTCGCGCGCGGCAATGACGGCGAAATCAAGGGTTCTGGGCGCGCCATCAAAGGATTGCATTTACGCGATGCGCTGGATCTGGTGACCAAGCGCGCGCCGGGGCTGATTCTGAAATTCGGCGGGCACGCCGCCGCCGCGGGTCTGACTTTATATGAAAAAGATTTCGCGAAATTCAGCGCGGTTTTCGAACAAACGGTGCAAGGGCTGCTCACCAACGCCGATCTGGAGCGGGTGATTGAGACCGATGCCGCGCTGGGCGCGCAAGAGCTGCATCTCGAATTCGCACAGATTTTGGAAAACGAAGTCTGGGGCCAGGGTTTCCCGGCGCCGCTGTTCAATGATGACTTTGCAGTGGAAAGCCAGCGTATCGTGGGCGAAAAGCACCTGAAACTCAAATTAAAAAAAGCCGGGCGCGCGCTCGAAGCCATGCTGTTCCAGCAGGCCGAACCGTTGCCGCAACGCATCCACGCGGTGTATCGCCTCACCGTCAACGAATATAACGGTGCGCAAACGCTGCAGCTTAATATCGAGCATTGGCAGCCCGCGCCGTGATAAAATTTGTAACCTTTACGGAATAATCATGGAAGCCGAACAACTCAACGCCATCGCCAACCGCCTCGCCGACCTCGACACCCGGGCGGCGGAGCTGCGGAGGTATCTTTGACTTCGAGGCCAAGCAACAACGCCTGAGTGTAGTCGTCAAGCTGGCCGAAGACCCGGCGGTGTGGGGCGACAACAAGCGCGCGCAGGAACTCGGGCGCGAACGCAAAGCGCTGGAAAACACCGTCGGCATGCTGCAAAAACTTGCGCAGGGGCTGGCCGATGCGCGCGAGCTTTTCGGCATGGCGAAAAGCGAAAACGACGACGCCACTCTGGTAAGCATAGACGGCGAAACGCAGCAGCTCGAAAACACCGTCGCCGAAATGGAATTCCGGCGCATGTTCTCCAATCCGATGGACCCCAACAATTGCTTTCTGATGATCAACGCCGGTTCCGGCGGCACCGAGGCGCAAGACTGGGCGGCGATGCTCCAGCGCATGTATTTACGCTATAGTGAACGCCAGGGTTACCGGGCGGAATTGCTGGAGGAATCCGAAGGCGAAGTGGCGGGAATCAAGAGCGCAACCATGAAAATCAACGGCGATTATGCCTATGGGCGGCTGCGCACCGAAACCGGCGTGCACCG
>JBOIFQ010000296.1:0-1947 GCA_050741655.1 Burkholderiales bacterium
ACGAAGCGGTGAAAGCAGCAGCCGAACTCGGCGGCAAGGTGTGGGTGGTGAAAGCGCAGATCCACGCCGGCGGGCGCGGCAAGGGCGGCGGCGTCAAAGTGGCGAAATCGCTGACCGAAGTAAAACAATACGCGAGCCAGATTCTGGGCATGCAGCTGGTGACGCATCAAACCGGGCCGCAAGGGCGCAGCGTCAAACGCCTGCTGGTCGAGGAAGGCGCCGATATAAAAAAAGAACTCTACATCGGCATGGTGGTGGATCGCGGCACGCAGCGCGTGGTGTTGATGGCCTCCAGCGAGGGCGGCACCGAAATCGAGGAAGTCGCGGCGAAAACGCCGCAGAAAATCCACAAGGTGTTCATTGATCCGGTGGCCGGGCTTACCGATAAAGAAGCACAAGATACGGCGCGCAAAATCGGCATTCCCGAAAATGCGCTCCCCCAGGCGCGCGATTTTCTGCAGGCGCTGTACCGGGCATTCGATGAAACCGATGCCTCGCTGGCTGAAATCAATCCGTTGATTTTGACCGGTGACGACCGCGTGCTGGCGCTCGATGCCAAAATGAATTTCGATGCTAACGCGCTTTACCGCCATCCGGAAATCGCCGCGCTGCGCGATCTCGATGAAGAGGACCCGGCGGAAATCGAGGCGTCCAAGTTCGATCTGAGCTATATCTCGCTCGATGGCAATATCGGCTGCCTGGTGAACGGCGCCGGTCTGGCGATGGCGACCATGGATATCGCCAAGCTTTACGGCGGCGCGCCCGCCAACTTTCTCGACGTGGGCGGCGGCGCCAGCGCCGAGAAAGTGACCGCGGCGTTCAAGATCATGCTGAAAAATCCCAAAGTGAAAGCGATACTGGTCAACATCTTCGGCGGCATCATGAAATGCGATGTGATTGCCGAAGGCATCGTGGCCGCGGCGAAGGAAGTGAAGCTCGGCGTGCCGCTGGTGGTGCGCCTCGAAGGCACCAACGTGGATCAGGGCAAGAAAATCCTGGCCGCATCGGGTTTGCCGATTATTTCCGGCAGCAACATGGCGGACGCGGCGCAAAAAGTGGTGGCGGCGATTAAAAAAACAGTGAACGAGTGAATAAGTGAACGGGTGAACGAGTAAAAAAAGACCGTATGGCGATATTGATTAACAAGAACACGCGCGTCATGACCCAGGGCATCACCGGCAAAACCGGGCAATTCCACACGCGCATGTGCCGCGATTACGCCAACGGCAGGAAATGCTTCGTGGCCGGAGTGAACCCGAAAAAACCCGGTGAGGATTTCGAGAGTATTCCGATTTACGCCACGGTCAAGGAAGCGCGGGAACAAACCGGCGCCATGGTTTCGGTGATTTACGTGCCGCCGCCATTCGCCGCCGCCGCCATTGATGAAGCGGTGGAAGCGGATCTGGATCTGGTGATCTGCATCACCGAAGGCATACCGGTGCGCGACATGATCCGCACCCGCTACAAAATGCGCGGCAGGAAAACCGTGTTGATCGGCCCCAACTGCCCGGGCGTGATCACTCCGGATGAAATAAAAATCGGCATCATGCCGGGACACATTCATAAAAAAGGCCGCGTCGGCGTGGTGTCGCGCTCCGGCACGCTGACTTACGAAGCGGTGGGGCAACTCATGGAGCAGGGACTGGGGCAATCCACCTGCGTCGGTACCGGCGGCGACCCGGTGAACGGTTTCAAGCACATTGATGTGATGAAAATGTTCAACGAAGACCCAGATACCGATGCCGTGGTGATGGTGGGCGAAATCGGCGGCGCCGACGAGGAAGAATGCGCGCGCTGGGTCCGGGACAATATGCAAAAACCGGTGGTGGGTTTCATCGCCGGGGTTACCGCGCCGCCGGGCAAGCGCATGGGACATGCGGGCGCGATTATTTCCGGCGGCAAAGGCACGGCGCAGGAGAAGTTGGCCGTAATGGAAGAGTGCGGAAT
>JBOIFQ010000297.1:0-5982 GCA_050741655.1 Burkholderiales bacterium
GCATGTGGTTGGCGGTGTCTTGGCCGTCACGAAAACTCTCGACGCGAAAATTCCGGCTGGCAAGCGCGTAGGCAAACGATCCCGCAATCACACCCAGCACCGCGGCGACACCGAAGCTCACATGCAATGAGCTGTCGCTCCATAACATCAGGAGTTCCAGGGTATAGGCCAGCGGCGCGACAAAAGTGAGCGATTCCGCGGCGTGGTTGTTGGTGCCAAGGAAAGTCATTTCCAGGGTTTCCGGATTTTCGGCGTAACCCATGTACCCGGTGACATACCAGCCCGCGGCGACCACTAATCCAATAATAATCCCGCCCAGAATTTTTTCCCCGTTATGGCGGAAATCCCGGTTGGCGAAAATAAAAGCCAGCAGGCCGCCGGTGATCAGCAGGGTCAGAAAAATCTGCAGTATTTTTTTATCGAGCCCGGTCGCTGCCGCGAACAGGCTCGGTAAATCCTGACCGGAAGTGAAAACCACGCTCGCCGGCTGGATATAGCTCACGCGCCAGATGCCGAACAAACCTTTAAGCGTCATATAGGAGGAAATCGCCAGAAACACGAACACCACCAGCGATTTCAAATTGCCGCCGCCCAGACGTATCAGCGTGCGGCTGCCGCAGCCGGAACTTAGCGTCATGCCGGCGCCGAACAACAGCCCGCCGAGAACATAACCCAGCCAGTTGAAATCAGGTGTTTGATAAATGGATTTCGACAAATCCACATAACCCAGCACCTGCAGCGTATTCGCGCCGAGCGCCGCGACGGCTATCGCCAGCAACCACATGCGCATGCGTCCCCAGTCGCCCATGCTCATCACATCGGACACCGCGCCCATGGCGCAAAAATGCGTCTTATGGCCTACCGCGCCGAACACACAGCCCAGCGCAAAGCCGCACCATGCCACGCTTGCCGCCAAGTTCGCGCTTGCCTGCATCATCGAAGCTCCGGGAACAGTGGAGAGATTCTAATTCAATTGCAGCCGTCTAGACATAATGCGTGGGGTCGGCAACGCCGGCGGCGGCAAAACCCGCACGGCGCAGGCGGCAGGAATCGCATTGGCCGCAGGCTGCTCCCTGTTCATTCGCCTGATAGCAGGAAACGGTGAGGCTGTAATCCACGCCCAACTCTATTCCTTTGCCGATAATGCCGGCCTTTGAGAGGGCAATCAGCGGCGCATGCAGGCGCAGAGGTTTTCCTTCCACCGCTGCTTTGGTGGCAAGATTCGCCATCGTTTCATAAGCGGAAATATATTCGGGACGGCAATCCGGATAGCCGGAATAATCCACCGCATTGGCGCCGATGAAAATATCCTGGCATGGCAGTGTTTCCGCCCACGCCAGCGCCAATGAAAGAAAAATGGTGTTGCGCGCCGGAACGTAAGTGACGGGAATGCCTGCTGCAGGCGCGAGCGGTACGCTGATTTTGCTGTCGGTGAGCGCCGACCCGCCAAACCCGGTGAGGTCGAGCGAAATAATACGATGCTCGGCGGCATTAAGCTGCTGCGCCACGCGCGCCGCGGCGGCGAGCTCGGCACGATGACGCTGGCCGTAATCCACCGACAGCGCATGACACGCGAACCCTTGAGCGCGCACCATGGCCAGCAGGGTGGCGGAATCCAGTCCACCGGATAAAAGGACGACTGCTTTTTTCATGGCGGCGGGCCGCTGGCTTAACGCCCTCGTTCCTCGCCCCAGAGATGTTTGTGCAGCTGGATTTGCATGCGCACCGGCAGCCGGTCGCGCAAAATCCAATCCGCGAGAGTTTTTTCCACCAGCCGGCGATAGACGGGGGAAAACAGCACCGGACAAAGATCGGCCAGTTTGCGCTCGCGCAGTTGCGTCACCGCCCACTGGTAATCCGTTTCGCCGCACAACACGAATTTGATTTCGTCGCTCGCGGAAAGATATTTTAGATTACTCCACAAATTCCTGTTCATTTCCCCCGAGCCGGGGGTTTTGATGTCGAGGATTTTGGACACGCGCGCATCCACCTCGGCCACGTCCAGCGCACCGCTGGTCTCCAGCGACACCGAGTAACCCGCGCCGCATAATTCGCGCAGCAATACTTGGCAATTTTTTTGCGCCAGCGGTTCGCCGCCGGTGACGGTTACATAATGCGCCTGATAGGTGGCGACCTTGTCCATGATTGCGGCGAGCGTCATGGTTTCACCGCCGCTGAACGCATATTCGGTATCGCAATAGCCGCAGCGCAAGGGGCAGCCGGTCAAGCGGATAAAAACCGTGGGCCAGCCGGCGCGGCTGGTTTCGCCTTGCAGCGAATAAAAGATTTCGCTGATGCGCAGTTCATCGCGCAGGCGGGGTTCGGAAATGGCGTTCATGTGGGAGAACTATTTAATGCCGCCGAGCCGCTTCCTGGCTTTTTCAGCGGCATCGCTGGCCGGAAACTTGGCGATCAGATCATCCAGCGTTTTGCGCGCGCCCGCGTTATCGCTCAATTCCAGTTGCGAGCTGGCAACATTCAGCATCGCGTCCGGCGCTTTCTGGCTATCGGGATACGTGGTGAGCAATTTCTGCTGGCTGGCAATGGCATTCTTGAAATCACGCAGCGCAAAATAAGCGTTGCCTATCCAGTATTGCGCGCTCGGCGCCAGATTGCCGGAAGGGTAATTTTTAAGGAAATTCTGAAACGACGTAATCGCGCCCTGATAATTGCCCACTTTAAATAAATTATACGCGGCTTCGTAAGACTGGGTTTCGTTGCCGCTGCCCGGCTTCGCCGCGGCCGGAGCTTCGGCAACGGTTTGCGGCGCTTGCTCCAGCCGGCGCAGGCGCGTATCCAGATCCAGGTAAAAATCTTTCTGGCGTTTTTCCAGCGACTCGATGTTGTTGCCCTGGACTTCGATCTGTCCCCTGAGTTTGTTGACATCGGCGCGCAGGGATTCGATCTGATTGAGGAGATCGAGCAGACCCTGGTTTTTCAGGATCTCCTCGAGTTTCAAGATGCGCGTTTCCAGCGACTGATTCCGGCCTTGCAGCTCCAGAATCTGCTTCTGCTGCTGCTCGATACTCTTGCGCGCCTCGTCATCGCTGAACAGGCCGGCAAAAGCTGGAGCGGCTGCAAGCAGCAGAATACCGAAAATCAGCGCGCGCAAAACGGATTACTCTCCCTGATAAACGATGTCGCTGCGGCGGTTCTGCGACCAGGACGCCTCGTCATGTCCGGTGGCTTTCGGTTTTTCCTTGCCGAAGCTCACGGTCTGGATCTGGCTGGAAGATGCGCCCAGCAAGCTCATGGCTTTTTTCACGCCATCGGCGCGGCGCTGGCCGAGCGCCAGGTTATACTCACGGCTGCCGCGTTCATCGCAGCTACCCTGAACGGTCACGCGCGCGCCTTTGTTGCCGGAAAGATAGCTGGCATGCGCCGCGACCAGAGGCTGGTACGTGTCTTTAACGGCGGAACTGTCGAAATCGTAATACACGCTGCGTCTGGACAAAACGTTGCCTGGGTCATGCAGCGGATCACCCGCGACGGATGCCGCTGCTGTCGGCGCCGTCTGAGTCTGAGGGACAGCAGCCTGGGACGATGAAGTTCTGTCTTCCACCGAGGCTTTCGACTGCTCCTTGGCTTCCTGGCTCGCGCAAGCGGCAAGCAAACCGGTCAGCAACACGCTCAATAATATTTTCTTCACTTTTGTCTCCTTTACTGGTTGGAACGGAATGAAACTGTATCGCAACTGTGCTTTCAAAATACTTACTGCGTCTTGAACGGTCCCCAGGAAGGTTCGCGCACATCGCCCGATTGCACGGTAAGCCTTTGTTTTACTTTACCATCATTTGAAACCGCTGCCAATACGCCGCGCCCGCCGGTTTCGGTGGCGTAGAGAATAATCTTGCCGTTAGGCGCATAAGTGGGCGATTCGTCAAGGTTGGAATCGGTCAACACCTGGGCTTGCCGCGTGGCCAAATCCTGTACCGCAATATTAAAGCGCCCGCCGGCACGTTGAATAAACACAAAGCTTTTGCCATCCGGGCTGAAGCGCGGCGAAACATTATATGTGCCCTCGAAAGTCAGACGCTCGGCATCGCCGCCGTTGGCCGGCATGCGATAAATTTGCGGGCTGCCGCCGCGGTCCGAAGTAAACACTATCCATTTGCCATCCTTGGAGAAATTAGGCTCGGTATCTATCGCGCTGCTGAAAGTCAGCCGTTGCAGGCCGCCGCCATCGGCGTTGATCATATAAATCTGCGAACTGCCGTCCTTGGTGAGCACGATGGCCAGCCGCTTGCCGTCCGGCGCCCACGCCGGCGCGCTGTTGCTGCCTTCGAAACCGGCGAGCAGAGTACGCTTGCCCGTCTGCAGCGATTGTATATACGTCACCGCATGTTTTTTTTCGAATGAAACATACGCGAGCCGGCCGCCGTCGGGCGACCACGCGGATGAAATAATGGAGTCGTTCGAGGTCACGATGGTTTGCGCGCCGTATCCGTCGGCATCGGCGATTTGCAGTTCGTAGCGATTGCCCTGCTTCACCACATAACTGATCTGGGTGCTGAACACGCCCGGGTCGCCAGTGAGTTTTTCGTACACCACGTCGGCGATGCGGTGCGCGGTGAGGCGCAATTGCGCAGAGGTGATGATGTAGCTGAATCCAGCCAGCTGCACTTGCTTGGCGGCATCCATCAAACGAAAGCGCACTTCAATTCTTGCTTCCGGCAAGAGTTTAACCGAACCGATCACGATCGCATCGGCGCCGCGCGCTTTCCAGTCTCCGTAGCGGATATCCGCGGGCTCCACCGGCAGCGGAACAATGCCGCCGGTATCCACCAGCTTGAACAGTCCGCTGCGGGCCAAATCGGCGCCGATCACCGTGGTGATGCTTTGCGGCAGTCCCTGTTCCGCGGCAAAGGGCACGACAGCGACCGGAATCTGGGTCGCGCCCCCGCCGATGATTTCAATAGTGAGCGCCGCACGCGACGGCGTCGCGCACAGCATCAGCAGCAGAAAAATTATTTTTGATAAAGCGCCGCGCAAACGGGCGCCCGGGCTCGCATGCCCGCGAAATTTAAAAATCATTAAGTTGATTATAACAGAGCTTCCCAAGCTATTAGTCATTGGGACGGAATTGAAGTTCCAATTCCCGAAACGACGTAAACAATGCCGGGTCGAGCGGCAGCGGCAAGGGACTGGCCTTCAGAATGGCGCGTTCCACCGCGCTGTCATAAGCCGGGACACCGCTGCTTTTCAGCAACGCCGCACTCAATACTTCGCCGCCGGGCAAGAGCACAACTTTATATACCGCTTGCGGATTGCCCTGCATATCGGCGGGAATAGTGATGTTACCCCTGATTTTTTTTCGGATCTGCGCCGTGAAATCGCTGATGATCTTGTTCTGCGTGGCAGCTTGATCCGCCTGCAGCACCTTGAGTGCTTCTTCCTGTTCCTGCTGCAAACGCCGCGCTTCTTCATCCTTCGCCAATTGTTCCTTTCGTTCCGTTTCGGCCTCGCGTCTGGCTTCGGCAAGCTTGCGCTGCTCTTCCAGCTTGCGTTTATCTGCCGCGGCTTTTTCTGCTTTTTCCTTTTCCGCTTTTTCTTTTTCCTGCTTTTGCTTGAGCAGAATATCGGCTTTCACCGGCTCCGGTTTGGGCTCTGGTTTCGGCTCGGGTTTGGGTTCCGGTTTCACTACCGGTTTGGGCGGCTCGGGCGGCGGCTTGACTTCCTGCACCGGCTCGGGTGGCTGTGGCGGTTGCGGCAGATTAGCCCATAGATCCACTTCGGTGATTTGCGGTTGTTTGGACTGCCAGTTGATGCCGAACACCAGCAGGCCGATGAACAGCAAATGCATCAGCACCGCCAGCAGCAAGGCGGCGCCCCGTCCTGGCTCACGCTCGATCACGGCTTGCATCAGCCCGCCCTCGGTTTCGCCAACAGTCCGATTTTCTTGACCTGATTCTGCTGCAGGACATCCATAACTTTCAGTACTTCTTCGTAGCGCACGTTCTTGTCGGCGGCGATCACCACCGG
>JBOIFQ010000298.1:0-3173 GCA_050741655.1 Burkholderiales bacterium
CCCCGGTAACGTGGGAGAAGGTGTTTCACCCGTTCACCCGTTCACCCGTTCACTTTTCACCGATGTATTTCCATTGCGGTTCTTTCAAGCTGTCTCTTTCCCGTCCCCTCATCATGGGGATCGTCAACGTCACTCCTGATTCTTTTTCCGACGGCGGCAAGTTTATTTCGGCGCCAGCCGCTATAGCTCACGCTTATCAATTGGCGCAAGAAGGCGCGGATATTCTGGATGTCGGCGGCGAATCCACCCGTCCCGGCGCGCAGCCGGTCAGCCTGGATGAGGAATTGCACCGCGTGCTGCCGGTGCTGCAAGGTTTGCGGGATAGCGGCGTTCCGGTTTCAGTAGACACCGGTAAACCGGAAGTGATGCGGGCGGCAATTGAGTCCGGCGCCTCCATGATCAATGATGTCAACGCCTTGCGCGCGCCCGGCGCGCTCGAAACGGTGGCGGCTTCGGCCGCGGGAGTGTGTCTGATGCACATGCAGGGCACGCCGCTAACCATGCAGCAAAACCCGCACTACCGCGATGTGCTGTCCGAAGTGACTCATTTTCTGCAGCAGCGCATCGCGGCAGCACAAGCAGTGGGCATCGCCCGCGAACGCATCTGCATCGATCCGGGAATCGGCTTCGGCAAGAATCTCGAGCATAATCTGACTTTGTTGAAAAATGTCGGCGCGCTGCGGGTGGCGGGGGTGCCGGTGCTGATCGGAGTGTCGCGCAAATCGCTGCTAGAGAAAATCGCCGGATTGGAAGTGTATGACCGGGTGCATGTGAGCGTGGCGGCGGCGCTGCTGGCAGTGCAAAAAGGCGCAGCCATCGTACGCGTGCACGACGTCAAGGCCACCAGGGATGCGCTCGCGGTGTACGAGGCAGTGAAAAGTGAAAAGTGAAAAGTTGGATTTGGCCGCTTACCGCTTACCGCTCACCACTTACCGCTTCGCTTACCATTTACCGTTCACCGATTACTGTTTACCATTGATTCTTTCAGCCCGCGCGACAGCGGATAAATTGGAGACCATGTGAGCAGAAGGTATTTCGGCACCGATGGCATAAGGGGGACGGTGGGCGCAGCGCCCATCACCCCGGATTTCGTCATGCGCCTGGGTTACGCCGCGGGCAAGGTGCTCGCGGGCATCAACAAAAGCGCGGAGCGCGCCACGGTGCTGATCGGCAAGGACACACGCATTTCCGGCTACATGCTGGAATCCGCTCTGGAAGCGGGGCTGGCGGCGGCGGGAGTGGATGTGCTGCTGGTGGGGCCGATGCCGACTCCCGCCGTCGCCTATCTCACGCGCGCGCTGCGGCTCACGGCGGGCATCGTGATTTCCGCTTCGCATAATCCCTACAACGACAATGGCATCAAGTTTTTTTCCGGCGACGGCATGAAGCTGCCCGATGCCATCGAGCATGCCATCGAAACGGAACTGGAACAGCCGCTTGAATGCAACGCGTCGGCGCAGCTGGGCAAGGCGCGCCGCATTGATGACGCCGCCGGACGCTATATCGAATTCTGCAAAAGCACGTTTCCCTCCGCTCTCGATCTGCGCGGACTGCGCATAGTGGTGGACAGCGCGCACGGCGCGACTTACCACATCGCGAGCCATGTGTTTCATGAGCTGGGCGCGGATGTGATCGCCATCGGCAGCCAGCCAGACGGCCTGAATATCAATCAGGAATGCGGCGCCACCTGCCCTGGGACTCTGATAGCGGCGGTCAAACAACAGCGCGCCGATCTCGGCATTGCTCTCGACGGCGACGGCGACCGTCTGTTGATGGTGGACGCACAGGGCAAAACCTACGACGGCGATCAGTTGCTTTACATCATCGCCAGGCACCGCCAGCAGCAGGGTGTGCTCAAGGGCGGCGTGGGGGGCACGCTGATGACTAATCTGGGGCTGCAGCACGCACTGGAAAAATTGCGCATTCCGTTCGCGCGCGCCGCGGTCGGCGACCGCTACGTGCTCGAGCTTCTGCAGGAAAAAGGCTGGCAACTGGGCGGTGAAAATTCCGGCCATATCATCTGTCTCGACAAGCACACCACCGGCGACGGCATGGTGTCGGCGCTGCAAGTGCTGCACGCGCTGCGCGCCGATGGAAAAAACCTGGCCGAGCTGGCGCACGATGTGGAGCTCTATCCGCAAATGCTGGTGAACGTCAAGGTCGCGAAGGGATTTGATTTCAACGGCAAGAAACCGGTGCAAGCTGCGCTCACGCAGGCGGCAGCCGATCTCGGCCAGGATGGCCGTGTATTGCTGCGTGCATCCGGCACCGAGCCGGTGGTGCGGATCATGGTGGAAGGCCAGCCGCAAAACAAGGTGCAGCACTGGGCCGACACCATTGCCCAGGCGGTGCGTGAAGCAGCGGCCGGCTAGTTTTTCCAGAAGCGTAGCGGCTACCAGCGCAGTTTTTTTCAGCGCTGAATCTACCTGGCCGGCGTGCAAAAATCCTCCCTCAAAATTGACCCTAAGGGTATTCACGGGTAAAATTCACAAGATTTATCGTCAAGGACGCGGATGCGCCAAAAGCTGGTCGCCGGCAACTGGAAAATGCACGGCAGCCTGGTGAGCAACAAGGTTCTGCTGGATGCCCTGGTTGCCGGTTTTAAGCCCGCTAGCAATGTGATGAGCGCGGTGTGCGTGCCGTTCCCTTATCTGTTTCAGGCGCGCATCATTTTGCATGAAAGCAGCATCGTGTGGGGCGCGCAAAATCTGAGTGCGCATGAATCCGGCGCCTATACCGGCGAAGTGTCGGGCACGATGCTGAAGGATTTTGGCTGCCGTTATGTGATTACCGGACATTCGGAGCGGCGCACGCTGTACGGCGAGGACAGTCACTTGGTGGCCCGCAAATTCATGGCGGCGCAGGCGGCGGGTTTGATTCCGATATTGTGCGTGGGTGAAACGCTGGCCGAACGCGCAGCGGAAAAAACCGGGCCAGTGGTGGCGGCGCAGCTCGATGCCGTATTGGAGCGCACCGGCGTGTCTGCCCTGGGTTCCGCGGTGCTGGCGTATGAGCCGGTATGGGCCATAGGCACCGGCAAGACCGCGACACCGGCGCAGGCGCAAGAAGTGCATGCATTCATCCGTGCCAGAATCGCGGCGCAAAACCCGGATGTGGCGCGGCAGCTTTTGATTTTGTACGGCGGCAGCGTGAAAGCCGGCAATGCGCAAGAG
>JBOIFQ010000299.1:0-3880 GCA_050741655.1 Burkholderiales bacterium
GATTGGGGATGGCCGAAGTGATTTTTACTCCCAGAGAATCGACTGTCGTCACTATGAGGCCTGGATTGGGGTCGTTGACGAACTTGGTGATGCGTGAAATGGTCGGGCGCACGATCAGTGATACCGCGCCGTTTTCATTGATTTGCGGAGTGACGCTCATTACAAGACCCACTGGCACGGTTTGTGCACGGGTGTTGAACGTCGGCACGGTTGCCAGCCCGGTGGTGATCACCGCTGGCTGTACGTCAATCGAAAAATAAACGATGTTGTCCACCACTTTGAGCAGCGCGGTCTGATTGTTGAGCGCCATCAACTTCGGGCTGGAGAGCACGCGCGTCTTGCCGAATTGCTCCAGCAGCCTGATGGTAGAGGTGATGGTGGGATTAGTGTTGCTGGAGGCATAGGCAATCGAGGTAAACGGTGCCGTGCCGAGGTTGGTGCCGAGCAGACTTTGCCTGAGGGTGAAATTGCCGAGACGGGTAAAATCCACGCCGGCCTGATACTGGTCGCTTAAGGTTACTTCGACGATGGTGGCCTCGATCAGCACCTGGCGCTGCGAGGATTCGGCAACACCGTCGAGGTATTGCTTCACCAGCGCTTGCTGCCTCTCGCTGCCCAGTATGCTTACCGTGCCGGCGACCGGGTTGATAACAATTTCGTCCTTGGCGTCACCGGGGATGGAGGGTGCGCCGCCGCCGAACGCGGCGCTGAACAGCGTGGGCGCAGCCTGACCGGCGCGCGCTACCGCTTCCGCCTGTTGCAGCCGCTCCTCGCGCGCCGCTCTCAGTCCCTCGGCACGCGCGGCTTTATCTTCGGCCGAAAGCGTCTGCGCCTTGGACGCGCTCAGTATGCTGCGTATATTGTCGCGCAATACTTCCCAGAAATTATTGTTGGATGTGGTGCTGACGTTGGTGCTCGAAGTATTGCTCCCGCCGCCGGCAGCTTGCGCGCCGCCTGCCCCGCCCGATACTCCCGAGGAGATCTGACCGGATACACCGATGGCGGAAGTGGTGTTGCGCGTGATGTTGACATAGTTCACCTTGTAGGTTTTGAAATAGGGCGCATCCGGCACCACCACCAGAGTGTCGCCCTCGAATTTATAGCGGATGTTTACCTGGCGCGCGATGCGGTCGAGTATTGCCGGCAGCGGCTCATTCACCGCATTGAGCGTGACCAGCCCCTGAATTCCAGGGTGTATGTCTATATTTTGCTTAGTGTCGCGCGCCAGCGCGAACAGGAGTTCCTTGGCCGGCACTTCGTTGACCACCACACTGTAGGTTTGTGGTTTTTCGGTAGGTTTGGGTGCTGCGATAAACGAGGTGGTTTTCACCGGCGCGGGAATTTCCGCCGGCTCTATCACGGGTTTGGCCGCGCTGATATGGCCTTCCGATTGCGGAACATGCGGATAATTCGCCGCGCAACCACCCACCAGCAATACGGCCAACAGCCGGGTTGTCTGCCGCATTGAAAATAAAATTTGCGTTTTTTGCATGGCGCCCTTTATCTATGTTGAGAAAAGCACACAGGAACGCACAATATCCCTAAAGAATCTTAATCATAGCACGGATTCTTGCAAATCAATTCAAGAATTCAATCCAAAGTACTTGCACCAGCAAACTTTATGCCCGAAAATTAGTGAAAAAGCAATTAATTGCGAATATCGCCGACCGGGAACACTTTCAACTTAAAAGTTTCCGCGTATTTGGAGGGGAGATTCTTCATTGCCGCGCTGGCTTCCTGCCAGCCGGGATAGAAGCCATAAAACACCCGGTAGCGCGGCAGGCCACCGATGCGCACCGGGTAGACATAGATATCCTCCACATTCACCATTTTTTCGGCTCGCGTCAGGAAACGTTCGATGCGCGGCGGGCGTTCGTCGTCGGTGAGAAAAAGCTGGAGGGTGAAATTTCCCGGGTCGGCTTGAGCAAAGGCCGCTTGCGCGGCATTTATGCGTTGTTGCAACAACGGGTAGGACTCCACGCTGGCCTTGGCGATCTGTTGCGGCTGTGTTTTCGTTTTGCTGTTGGTGGATGTTTCCAGCTTTGCCGCTGGCAAGGGTGAACTCAGCCCGGTTTTCTTTTCCTCCACCACGGCTTCGGGCGCGGTAGCGGCGGCAGGCGGCGGCGCGACGGGCGCCCGCGCAGGTTCAGCGACCGCCGGTTTATTTTGCGCAACGGCGGCGCTGGCCGGCGGTGCGGCAGGCGAAGCGAGCAGCGAGAGATACATCCAATACAGAACCACGCCCAAGGCTATGCCGCAACCCAGCCAGGCCCAGACCGGCGTGCCGGAACGCCGGCTAAGTTCACTGCTGAATTCGCTGTCGGCTATCGCCGCCCGCACATGCTTGAGCTTGATGGTGTGGGTATCATCGGCGAACGCGGCCAGCATGCATTTGTCGGCGAGCAGAGTTACGCGCCGGGTCAGACCGTTTGACACCTTGGCGATCAGACGCAACACGTTCGGCGCAAACAAATCCGGGCCATGGTAGCCCGCCGCGCGCAGACGGAACATCAGATAGTCGCGGATTTCCTGTACTTTGAGCGGGCCCAGCGAAAAACTATAGGTGATGCGCTCGCGCAATTGACGGATTTCGGGCTTGCGCAGGATTTCATCCAGTTCCGGCTGGCCGAACAGGACGATTTGCAGTAGTTTGTGGCTGCCGGTTTCGAGGTTGGATAACAACCGCATTTCCTCCAGCGTGGCGAGCGGCATGCTTTGCGATTCCTCGACGAAAATCACCACCTGGCGTTTTTGCGCGTGGCGCTCCATTAAGTGACGGTGCAAAGCCTGCATCACCTCCAGGCGCGGCGCATTCTGCGCGATCGGCAACTGCAGCTCGAAAGCCAGGGCGTGCAGGATTTCTTCCGGGGAAACACTGGGGTTGGCGAGATACACGCGCTCAATCGCCTCCGGCAGGCGCGCTTGCAGCATGCGGCACAACATGGTTTTGCCGCTGCCCACCTCGCCGCTCACCTTGATCATGCCTTCGCCGTGATTGATAGCGTAAATCAGGGCGTCCAGAATGGCGCCGCGATTGCCCCCGGAAAAAAAGAATTCCGTATTGGGTGTGATTTTGAATGGCGGCTGAGTCAGGCCAAAATAGGTGTAATACATGATGGGCGCGCTACTCCTTAGCTTCCTCCTGATCGCCGTATTGCTGCATGCGGCTGTAGAGCGTGGTGCGGCGCACGCCCAGCAGCTTGGCCGCTTGCGACAGATTGCCGTGGGTAATGACCAGCGCCGCTTCCACATAACTTTTTTCCCACTGCTGCAGCATCTGGTCGAGATTGAAATTTTTCTGGTTCTGCAAATGTTTCCTCGCCGCGTCCTGCAGGGACCTGACGTCCTGCAACGCCACCGGTTCAGGTGTCTTCGGCTCCAGCCCATCCGTGTCCAGCTCGCCTTGCAACTGCACGCTGTTGACGGACTGGCCGGGATATTTGGTAGTAAGACGGATCACGATGTTGCGCAATTCACGTACATTGCCGGGAAAGGAATAATCGAGCCACAGCGGCAATGATTTGTCGTCGAGCTGGAAGGCCGCGACCTGGCTTTGCCGCGCGTAGAAATCGCAGAAATAATCGAGCAGCGCGCGTTTGTCCTCGCCCAGGTCGCGCAACGGCGGCACCGCGACGCTGAACACGCTCAGGCGGTGATAGAGGTCGGAACGGAAACGCCCGGTCTTGATTTCCTGGCGCAAGTCGCGGTTGGTGGCGGTTACCACGCGCGCATTGCTGGTGCGGCTTTGGGTTTCGCCCACACGCTGGTATTCGCCGTTTTCCAGCACGCGCAGCAGTTTCGCCTGCAATTCCAATGGCAGTTCGCCGATTTCATCGAGGAACAGCGTGCCATCGCTGGCGTCCTCGAAATAGCCGGAGCG
>JBOIFQ010000300.1:0-3732 GCA_050741655.1 Burkholderiales bacterium
CGATGATTTACACCCATGTCCTTAACCGCGGCGGCAAGGGCGTGCAAAGCCCGCTGGATTTGCTTTGAGCCTTTAATGTCCGATCTAGCTTCCATTTTTTCCGCACGCGGTGCGCTGGCGGCCGCGATTCAGGATTACCGTCCGCGCCCGCTGCAATTGGAAATGGCCAATGCGGTGGCGCATGCGATTGAAAATTCCAGCGTGCTGATCGCCGAGGCCGGCACCGGCACCGGCAAGACTTTCGCGTATCTGATTCCCGCGCTGTTGTCCGGCGGCAAGGTGATTATTTCCACCGGCACCAAGACATTGCAAGATCAATTGTTCAACCGCGATATTCCCACGGTGCGCGCGGCGCTCAAAGCGCCGGTGACGGTGGCGCTGCTCAAGGGGCGCGCCAACTATGTCTGCCACTACCGCCTCAATCAGGCACAGAACGAAGGCCGCTTCGGCAGCCGCGAGGACGCCGCTTATCTGCCGCTGATTGCGCAATATGCGCGCAGCTCGCAATCCGGCGACAAAAGCGCTTTGGGCGCAGTGCCGGAAAACGCCGGCGTCTGGCCGCACGTGACTTCGACGCGCGAGAACTGCCTGGGCCAGGAATGCCCCAACTACCAGGAATGTTTCGTGATGAAAGCGCGCAAGGAAGCGCAAGCCGCGGACGTGGTGGTGGTGAACCATCATTTGTTTTTCGCCGACGTGATGCTGCGCGACGAAGGCGTGGCGGAACTGCTGCCCGCTTGCAACACGGTGATTTTCGACGAAGCGCATCAGTTGCCGGAAACCGCCAGCCTGTTTTTCGGCGAGAACCTCAGCACCAGTCAGCTGCTGGAACTTGCGCGCGATGCGCGCGCCGAAGCGTTGGTGAATGCAAAAGATTTTGCCGCGCTGCCGGAAGCAGCGGCTGCGCTCGACAAAGCGGCGCGCGATTTGCGCTTGGCGGTGAAACAGGATAACGCGCGCCTGTCGCAGCAGGCGTTGCTGAATCTTTCCGAATTCAGTCCCGCGCTCGACACGCTGGAGCAAAAGCTCGCCGCGCTGAGTACGTTGCTGGAGTCCCAGGCCGAGCGCGGCGAAGGTTTGCGCCATTGCTGGCAGCGCTGCGTTGAGCTGGCAAAAATGATTCAGCGCTGGCGCGATGCGAGCGATACCACGCAAGTGCGCTGGGCTGAAGTGTTCAATCACGCGCTGCAACTTAACAGCACGCCTTTGTCCATCGCCGAAATTTTCCGCAACCAGATCAAGGGTAATCCGCGCGCGCTGATTTTTACTTCGGCCACGCTGTCGGTGAACAAGGATTTCAGCCACTATCAAACGGAAATGGGGCTGGAAGACGGCAAGGCCGCCGCGTGGGACAGCCCGTTTGAATACCCAAGCCAGGCGCTCTTGTATGTGCCGGAAAATTTGCCCGACCCCAACAGCAGCGGCTACACCGAAGCGGTGATCAAGGCGGCGCTGCCCATCATCCAGGCCAGCGCGGGGCGCGCATTTTTGTTGTTCACCAGCCTGCGCGCCATGCAGGAAGGCCATGCGCTGCTCAAGGAACATTTCGCCCAGCACCAACTCGAATATCCATTGCTGGTGCAAGGCGAAGGTTCGCGCACTGAATTGCTCGAGCGCTTTCGCCGCCTCGGCAACGCGGTGCTGGTGGGTAGCCAGTCGTTCTGGGAAGGCGTGGATGTGCGCGGCCCGGCTCTCTCGCTGGTGGTGATAGATAAACTCCCGTTCGCTCCGCCGGATGATCCGGTGCTGGCGGCGCGCATCGAGCAGATCAACCGCCAGGGACGCAATGCGTTCATGGAATATCAGTTGCCGCGCGCGGTGATAAACTTGAAGCAGGGCGCGGGACGCCTGATCCGCGATGAAAGCGATCACGGCGTGCTGATGATTTGCGACCCGCGCTTGCTGTCGAAACCCTACGGCCGCAGAATCTGGCAAAGCCTGCCGCCGATGCGGCGCACGCGCGAAGAAAACGAAGCGGTGGATTTTTTTTCAATCCGCCGCGAAACGGAGAACGTGAAATGAAAATTAATAAATGGGTCGGGGCGGGGCTGCTATCCGCCGCATGGATTTCCAGTGCCGCTGCCCAGAGCTATGTGTGCGAAGCGCAGCCCAACACCGATTGCCGCGACGCCGATTTGCGCGGCGCCAATCTGCAGTTCGCGCAAATTTACGAATCCAAATTCGATGGCGCGAACCTGGAAAAAGCCAATCTGCAGAATGCGTATCTCTACAACTCGGATTTGCAGAATGCCAACTTGCAGGGCGCCAATCTGATGTCCGCCAGCCTCGCGCACGCCGATCTCACGCGCGCCAATCTCAAGGCAAGCAATTTGTCGCGCACCAATATGTCCGGTGCGATTCTGGAAGGCGCGGATTTGCAGGGCGCCAATCTGCACAAGGCCAATCTCAAGGGCGCCAATCTCAAGGGTGCCAATCTGACTGCGGCGAATCTAAAAGGCGCCAACCTGACCAATGCGGATTTGCAGGGCGCGAATCTGCAGGGTGCGAATCTGGAGAATGCGATTACCGATAACTGCAAGGGTTGTCCTTAGCAGCTTGACGCAAACTGACATCATGCGGTCAGCAGCGGCCATTGAAGAAGAGTGGTCTCATCCCCATATCTCGGGTTGAAGCTGCGTCCTCTAACGTCAAACGCGCATGCCATGAAAATTCCTGCAGTCACAAAGTTGCAAACCGCAAACGATACGCCTGAGTCGAAAGGACCGCCGCCCCGCGTTCAGGGAGGCGGGACGGATGCGGTACCACATCCGGACGCCGCCGTGCTGGATGCCTACTCGCTGACAGTGAGCCGGGTGGCCCGGCTCGCGCGCCCCTCGGTCGCGCACATTACCGTGCGCCGCTCTGATAGCAGAGCCGGTGCCGGCTCGGGTTTCGTATTCACGCCCGACGGATTCCTGCTCACCAACAGCCACGTCGTGCATGAGGCGAAGGAAGTGAACGCGGCGTTTGCCGACGGTGCGGAGTACCGTGCACGCTTGATCGGCGAGGATCCGAGTACCGATACCGCCGTGCTCAGACTGGAAGGCGGCTCGACCGCCGCCTTGCTGCTCGGCGATTCACGCCGCCTGCAGCCGGGTCAGATTGCAGTCGCGGTGGGATCGCCGCTCGGTTTCGAGTTCACGGTAACCGCCGGCATTATCAGCGCGCTCGGACGCAGCCTGCCCGGCTTCGGCGGACGCATGATCGAAGATGTAATCCAGACCGACGCCGCTCTCAATCCCGGCAACTCCGGCGGACCGCTGCTCGACAGCGCCGCGCGCGTGATTGGCGTCAACACTGCGGCGATACCTTCGGCGCACGGCCTCGCGTTTGCCGTCGCCATCAACACCGCGCAATGGATTGCCATGGAACTGATGCGTCATGGACGCGTGCGCCGTGCGAGTCTGGGTGTGTCGGCGGGCATCGCGCCCTTGCCGCGGCGCTGGATACGCGAACACGACTGGCCGGCAGCCACGGGTTTGCGCGTGCAGCAGGTCGTGCCGGGATCGGCTGCCGCGGATGCCGGAATGCGAGCGGGCGACTGGATCATCGTCGTGCAGGGCGAGCCGGTGTCGCAACTGTCCGATCTCCTGAATTGGCTGGCGGGTAATGCCGCCGGTCAGGCGCTGCCGTTGAAGATCCTGCGCCCGCGCGCCGGCCTGCTCGAAATCCTGCATATCCTGGTGAAACCGGCAGTAAACTGAACTGGTTAAGAACGGGGCGGAATAACCC
>JBOIFQ010000301.1:0-7614 GCA_050741655.1 Burkholderiales bacterium
CTGTACTGCTTCCGAGGGACAAACGATTTTCAGTTTTGCCGATATCTGTTCTTCACTCGATTGAAATTCAGGTAACGCGGAAGTAACCAGGGAACAAAATCCTGCCTACTATACAGAGCCGATACCCGCGCCTATAGTTCCAGCAGGCATTCCGCCCTGTTTTTTATAAGGAAGATGAGCATGATTACGCTGACCGTGAATGAAAAACGCGTCACGGCCGACGCGGCGCCCGGCAAGCGCGTGCGCAACCTGCCCATCAGTGTTTAGCGCCACAGTCATCCGCGCGGGCCGGGCATGAACCCGACGCTGGTTGCGCTGGCAGTCGCCAACTTCGCCGTCGGCACCGGTGGACTGGTCATCGCCGGCGTGCTGAACCAGATCGCTGATGACCTCACGGTTTCCGTCGCCCAGGCCGGGCAATTGATTGCCGTCTATGCATTGGCCTACGCGGTGGGCGCGCCTCTGCTGTCCGCCGTGGCCGGCATGCTGGACCGCAAGCGCGTGCTCGTCATCGGCATGTTGCTGTTTGGCTTGGGTGCCGTGCTGGCGGCGATAGCGCCCAGCTATTTCGCGCTCATGGCTGTGCGCGTGTTGATGGCTTGCGGCGCGGCGCTGATCACCCCCACGTCGCTTGCTGTCGCCGGTTTTCTTACCGACCCGGCGCAGCGCGGTAAGGCCATGAGCTTGGTGTTCGGTGGTTTCGCCATCGCTAATGTGATCGGTGTGCCGCTGGGCGCTTGGGTCGGCGGGCACTTCGGCTGGCGCATGTCGCTATGGATGGTGGCGGGATTTTTGCTCGTCGCCCTTGGTTTCATTCTGCGCAAAGTGCCGCGCGGCATCAAGGTACCTCCCACCACGTTTACCATCCTGTTCTCCACACTGCTCGATTGGCGGAAACAATTGCTCATTCTGCTGGTCGCCTTGCAGATGGGCTCCATCTTCGTGATCTATACCTACATCGCTCCACTGCTCAAGAGCGAGATCAGTGCAGGCGCCACGATGATTACAGTACTCCTGTTCTGGTTCGGGGCGCTCGCGGTGGCGGGAACGTTTGCAGCGGGCAGCCTGGTGGTAAGGTTGGGCGTGGCACGAGTGATGGCCGCATCCATCGTTCTGCTGATACTTTCCCACCTGGGGTTGTCACTGCTTCGAGGGTCTTTGTGGATGACGCTTGTCGTGCTGGCTGTCTGGGCGGTCTCGGGATTCGCTTTCCAGCCGGCACAGCAGACGCGGCTAGTCAACGCTGACCCGAAATCAGCCAACGCCATGCTAGCGCTGAACGCCTCGGCGCTCTACGCCGGGCAGGCGGCGGGTGCCTGGTTGGGCGGGCGCGTCATCGACTACGCGGGGCTCGTTGGGCTGGGCTGGGTCGGTGCGCTGGGCGCACTGGGCACTCTCATTGCTTTTGCCTGGTCACTGAAAGCGGAGCGTTCGCTGGCGAAGGATACTGCGGCGGCCGGGGCAACACAAACGGCATAGCATACTAGAGATCAGCGACGAATTATTTCTTCGACCTCCCGTCCCGCGGATAAAAATCAATGCGTGGACAAATCCAAAAACCGTAAAGACTAAGCAGCGATCGGTTCAATGCCGCGATACCGTTTCGGATCCTGTTCCAGCTCCCAAAGATCAACCAGGGCTTGCATCCGCAGCCAGCTTTCCGGGCTGGTGTTGGTGATTTTTCCGATACGCAGCGCCATGTCAGCCGAAAGGGCGCGTTTCTCAAGCAGCAGTTCGGACACGCTTAAGCGGCTTACACCCAACCGCTTGGCGAATTCGGTTTGAGACATTTTCAACGCCGGCAGCACATCCTCCCGCAGCACTTCGCCGGGGTGGGTGGGCTTTCGCTTTGGATCGCGCAAGGTCTTCATTAGCGGTAATCCTCCAGATTCACATCAATCGCATCACTTTCGGCGAACCGGAATGTAATCCGCCAGTTGCCGGATATTGATATCGCATATGTGCCTTTCCGGTTGCTCTTCAAGGGATGGAAGCCATAGCCCGGAAGATTCATGTCCTCCGGCCTTGCCACAACATCGAGCCGGTCAAGGACGCGGCGGATGCGGTTTGCCTGCTTGGCGTCTATACGGCTGTGCTCGTTTTTCGTGAAAAAACGCTCCAAGCCCTTATGGCGGAAGTTACGGATCATACCGGGCATGTAATGTTATACATTACATATACTATTGTAATGCTTTGGATTACAATGTCAAGCCGTTTGCCTTCTCATGCTTATGCCGCTGCATTCATGGTAAATTAGCCATGCATTTAATTTAGGAAATCGTAACCGTGAATTTTGACTGGAGCGCGATTGCCGAAGGAGTGCGCAGCACGCTGTCGCACCAGGAAGCGCCGTATCTCCTGCTGCTGATGTTTGTGATGACGGTGCTGCTGCTGCGCCTGCGCCCGGCGCTGCGGCGCAGCGTGCTCGGCACCTTGCGCTTTTTCCTGGTGAGCCTGTTCGGCATGCTGCTGGCCGGGATTCTTCACGTCGTTTTCTCCGGCATCATCACTTCGGTTCTGCATCAGGCTTTTTTGATCGCCACCGGCGTGGCGGTGATCAAGCTCGGCGCCTTGTTTACGTTCCGCATCGCGCTGCCGCTGCTCAGGCTGCATGCCGCGCGCATCGTCGAGGACATTCTCACCATCGTCGCTTACGCGGCGTGGGGGTTGGTGCAACTGCGTTACGCGGGGATGGACCTGAGCGGCATCATCGCCACTTCGGCGGTGATCACCGGCGTGGTGGCGTTCGCCATGCAGGACACCCTGGGCAATGTGCTGGGCGGGCTCGCCTTGCAGCTCGACGATTCGATAAGGCCCGGCGACTGGATCAAGATTGACGATCTAATGGGCAAGGTGCTGGAAATCCGCTGGCGCTCGACCGCGATTGAAACGCGCAACTGGGAAACGGTGGTGATACCCAACAGCCAGCTGATGAAAAACCGATTCATCGTATTAGGGCGGCGCTCCGGCCAGCCGGAACAATGGCGGCGCACGGTTTTGTTCAACGTGGACATCGGCGTCGCGCCTTCGCGCGTGATCGGCGTGGTGGAGGCGGCCATCAATCAGGCCGACATTGCGCCGGTGGCGAAGCGGCCGCCGGCGAATTGCATTGCGCTGGAATTCGAAAGCGGCTCGGTGCGCTATGCGCTGCGCTACTGGCTTACCGATTTTTTGCACGATGATGTGACCGACTCGGCGGTGCGCACGCATATTTACGCCGCGCTGCAGCGCGCCAGCCTGCGCTTCGCGCTTACCGAACAAAGCTTGCGCGTCATCCGCCAAGATGAGCAGCGCGAACAGTTGGCGAAATCGCGCGAACTAAAACGCCGCCTGGATGCTCGGCAGAATGTCGATTTGTTCGAAGATTTCAGCGAAGACGAACTGCGCACGCTGGCGCAGCGATTAAAATATGCGCCGTTCGCGCGCGGCGACGTGATGACGCGGCAGGGCGCCATCGCGCACTGGCTTTACATCATGACTTCCGGCGAGGCGGAAGTGGTGCTGGAAACCCCGCAAGGCGGGAAAAATGTTTTGAGTAAGCTGCCCGCCGGCAGTTTTTTTGGCGAAGGCGGCTTGATGACCGGCGAAGCGCGCCGCGCCACGGTGATCGCCAAAACCGAAGCCGAATGCTACCGGCTCGATAAAAGCGCATTCGAAGACATCATGCTGGCGCGTCCCGATATCGCGGGAAAAATTTCGCAGATTCTCGCCACGCGCCGCTTTGCATTGGAGCAGGCGCGGGAAAACCTGAGCGCCGAAAACAGTGCCGCCGAAATCGCGCAGCAGCGCGGTGAAATTCTTGAAAAAATCAGACGCTTCTTCGGCATTGGCCCCATCCATTAAAAACGCGCTGCGCAAATTATTGCTGGCGCTGATGTTCGCGCCATGCGCGGCATTTGCGGCGGAAAAACTTCCCGCGCCGGTTGCCAATGCGGCGATAGCTTCCGCGCATCCGCTCGCCACCCAAGCCGGTTATGAAATTCTCAGGCAAGGCGGCAATGCGTTTGATGCGGCGGTTGCGGTGGCCGCCGCGCTTGCAGTAGTCGAGCCTTATTCCTCCGGATTGGGCGGCGGCGGATTCTGGCTGCTGCATCGCGTGCGCGACGGCAAGGAAGTGATGCTGGATGCGCGTGAAACCGCGCCAGGCAAGGCCACGCCCGCGCTTTATCTCGATGCGCAAGGCAAAGTCATCCCGAAAGCGTCCCTGCGCGGGCCGCAAGCCACCGCCATTCCCGGCACGCCGGCGGCGCTCGCACATCTCGCACGGCACTATGGAAAATTGCCGCTCAAAATCAGCCTTGCGACCGCCATGCGCTACGCCAGGCGAGGTTTTGAAGTAGACGCGCGCTATATTTCGATCGCGCAGCGTTTTCAAAGCCAGCTCACCGGCGCAGGCCGGCGTTTGTTTCTTGATTACGGAACGCTGCCGCAGCCGGGTTTTATGCTGAAGCAAAAACAGCTCGCGGCTACTCTGGAAATGCTTGCCAGCAAAGGCGCCGCTGGTTTTTATCGCGGCAGGATTGCGCAAGAGATGGTATCCGCGGTGCAAGCCGGCGGCGGCATCTGGGAATTGAATGACCTCGGAAATTACCGGGTGATCGAACGCGCACCGGTTAAATTTACCTATCGCTCTTTGAAAATCACCGCCGCGCCGCTGCCCTCGGCGGGCGGGCTGACCTTGGCGCAAAGCCTGAATATTCTGAGCGCGCTGCCTTTCGAGCAGGCAAACCCGGAAACGCAAGCGCATTATGTTGTGGAAGCGCTGCGCCGCGCGTACCAGGATCGCGCGCGTTATCTGGGTGACGCCGATTTCGCACAAGTTCCGATTGAAAAATTATTGAGCAAAAGCTATGCGCAAGCACGCGCCGCGGGCATAGATGTGCAGCACGCGACCCCGAGCGCGCAACTGGGCGAATTGCCCGAACCGGTGCGCGAAGGCGATAACACCACGCATTTTTCCATCGTGGATCAGGACGGCAATCGCGCCGCCGCCACTTTGAGCATCAACACGCCTTTCGGCAGCGGTTTTGTGGCGGGCAATACCGGTGTACTCCTGAATAACCAAATGGATGATTTTTCAATCGCGCCGGGTGTGCCCAACGCTTACCGCTTGCAGGGTTTTCATGGCAATGAAATCGCGCCGGGCAAAAGGCCGCTCTCCAGCATGTCGCCGACTTTTGCCGAGGATGAAAAAGGGATATTGATTTTGGGCACGCCGGGCGGCTCGCGCATAATCAGCATGCTGCTGCTGGCGCTGCTCAATTACACCCAGGGCGCGCCGTTCAGTCTGCCAGCGCTGCTTGAATTGCCGCGCTATCATCATCAATTCCTGCCCGACCGCATTGAGATCGAGCCCAAAGGTTTTTCCGAGGAATGGATAAAAAATCTGCAGGCGCGGGGCCATACCATCACTATCAGCGGCCGGCGCTGGGGCAATATGCAGGCGGTCTATGTTGACAAGCTCAGCGGCCGCGCCGAGGCCGGCAACGACCCGCGCGGGCAGGGCGGCGGGCTGGGCTGGTATTGAGGCCAAGTCAAATCCTGTATCATTAGCAGCAATAAAATCATGACCTGAAGTTTATGAAGACAACGTTTCTTGAATTTGAGCAGCCGATCGCTGAACTCGAGGCGAAAATCGAGGAACTGCGTTTCGTTCAGGATGATTCGGCGCTGGATATTTCCGAGGAAATCAACCGTCTGCAGAAAAAAAGTCAGGCGCTCACCAAGGAAATTTATTCCAAACTCAACGCGTGGCAGATTTCGCAAGTGGCGCGCCATCCGCAGCGCCCCTACACACTCGATTACATTCAAAACCTGTTCACTGATTTCGAGGAACTGCACGGCGACCGCCGCTTTGCCGATGACGCGGCGATCGCCGGCGGCTTGGCGCGCTTCAACGGTCAATCGGTGATGGTGATCGGCCATCAGAAAGGGCGCGACACCAAGGAAAAAATCCGCCGCAACTTCGGCATGCCGCGCCCGGAAGGTTACCGCAAGGCATTGCGGCTGATGAAGACCGCGGAGAAATACAGCATCCCGGTGCTGACATTCATTGATACTCCCGGTGCGTATCCCGGTGTCGGCGCCGAAGAGCGCGGGCAATCGGAAGCCATCGGCCGCAACCTTTATGTGATGGCGGAATTGCGCGTGCCGATTGTTTGCAGCGTGATCGGCGAAGGCGGTTCCGGCGGCGCGCTGGCGATCGCAGTGGGCGATACCATCCTGATGCTGCAATACGCGACCTATTCGGTGATTTCACCCGAAGGCTGCGCTTCCATTCTATGGAAAAGCGCGGATAAAGCGCCGGACGCGGCGGAAACGCTGGGCATTACCGCGACACGGCTGAAAGCGCTGGGCCTGATTGATAAAATCGTTTCCGAACCGCTGGGCGGCGCGCACCGCAATTACGAGAACATGATGCAGACCATGAAAAAAGCGCTGCAAGACGCGCTCAAGCAACTGCAGGACAAACCTCTCGATGAAATGTTGCGCACGCGCTTCGAGCGGCTGATGGGCTATGGCAAGTTCAAAGAAATCGCGCCGTCGTGACTTGCGCGCCCATGTCGCCGGGCTCCTGGCTAAAAACATAAAGCAGCACCTTGTTCTCGGCTTGAGCGGTGGCCTGGATTCGATGGTGCTGCTGGACATTCTTAAAGCCCTTTCCGGCAAACTCCATTTCAAATTCTCCGCGCTTCATGTCAATCATCAACTAAGCCTCAACGCCGCCAGTTGGGCGGAATTTTGCCGGCGCGAGTGCCTGCGGCGCGCGATTCCGTTGCAAATCGTCAAAGTGAAGGTTTCCGGCGCGCGTGGTCTTGGCGTGGAAGCCGCCGCGCGCACCGCGCGCTACCAAGCTTATCGCGAGCAGAAAGCGCACACAATCGTGCTTGCGCATCATCTCGACGATCAGGCCGAGACACTGCTGTTGCAGTTATTGCGCGGCGGCGGGATCAAGGGCCTGAGCGCCATGCCCGAAGCGAGGAGCGAGAGTTCGGGATTGCGCATTCTCAGGCTTTTGCTGGAAGTGCCGCGTTCCGAGATCAAACATTATGCTCAAACGCGCAAACTCAAATGGATAGAGGATGAGAGCAACGACGACACTCGTTTCGACCGCAATTTCCTGCGGCATGAAGTGTTGCCGGTGATGGCGAAACATTTTCCCGTCTATCGTGAAACGCTGGGCCGCGTGAGCCGGCATTTTGCCGAGGCCGCGCAACTGCTGGATGAACTGGGCAAGCTGGATTTTTCCGCCAACAATCACCAAGGCAGGCTGCGCGCAGCGGCATTGCGCGAACTCGCGCCGGCGCGCGCGAAAAATCTGCTGCGTCATTATCTGGCGCAAAATCAGGTGGCCATGCCGGGCGCTAAAAAACTGGATGAAATTCTGCAGCAGCTGGCGCACGCGCGCAGCGACGCCAATGTAAAAGTGAATTTGGGGGAATGGGAATTGCGGCGCTTCAAGGGCGAGGTTTATGTTGAGCGTGCGCAAGGCGGCGGAAGCAAAATTGATATTGAATGGCACGGCGAGCTGCGCCTGGTGCTGAGCCAAAACGGCATGCTGGTTTTCCGGCGCACCCAAGGCAAGGGCATCGCTTATGCCAGGCTCATCCGGAA
>JBOIFQ010000302.1:0-7518 GCA_050741655.1 Burkholderiales bacterium
GTTTTACGCCGTGGCCGCGCAAATAAAACAAATCCTCACGCAGCAGCCGCAGGCGCGCATCGGCGTGATCGTCCTCGATCTCGCCGCGCGCCGTAGCGAGATCATGCGTATTTTCGACGACGTGCTCGAGCCCGGGTGCGTGCTTGCCGTCTCGCACGCGCGGCCGTTCAACGTCTCGCTCGGCCTGCCGCTGGCCGATTACCCGCTGGTGCATGGCGCGCTGCTCATTCTTGAACTAGCGCGTGGCGAACTGGACAGCCATGAAATCAGCTCGCTATTGAGAAGCCCGTTTCTGTTCGCGGCGGAACAAGAAATGGCGCCGCGCGCATTGCTCGACGCCGGATTACGCGCGCGCGGACAGAACCGGGTCACACTTGGCGCCTTGCCGCGCGCCGCGCACGGCGGCGCTTGCCCACAACTCGCCGCGCGACTGGAAAACTGGATTCCCGAAGCGCGCAAGACGCGCAAACTCAAGCAGGCGCCATCGGGCTGGAGCGGCACGCTGCTGGCGCTGCTTAAAGGCTTGGGTTGGCCGGGTGAACGCACGCTCGATTCGGGGGAATATCAGACTTTCGAAAAATGCCGCGAGCAGGTGTCGCGCCTTTCCGTGCTCGATGCGGTAACGCCGCTGCTGTCATTCGATGCCGTCCTCACCGCGCTGCGGCGCTTGTGGTCGGACACTTTATTCCAGCCGCAAGCGCCGCAAGTGCCGGTGCAGATACTCGGCGTGCTGGAAGCAAACGCGCTGCAATTCGACCGGCTGTTCGTGACCGGGCTGTGTGATGAAGCCTGGCCGCCGCCGTCGCGTCCCAACCCGTTGTTGCCGATTTCGCTACAGCGCGCCGTTCCGCATGCTGGCGCCGAATGGCAGTTGGCCTACGCGCACAGGACGACGCGGCTATGGCTTGCGAGCGCGCCGGAAGTTTTGCTCACCTGTCCGCAGCACGACGGCGAGCGCGAATTAAGACCGAGCCCGCTGCTTGCCGGTCTGCCCGCCGCTGCGCTGCAAGAGACCCCGCCGCGTGTTTTTCATTCCGCGCTATTCGCCGCGCGCCGCAGCGAAGAAATCATGGATGACATTGCGCCGCGGCTGCAGCCGGGCATTGAAGTTCCTGGCGGGGCCGGGTTTTTCAAGAATCAGGCAGCCTGCCCGTTCCGTGCTTTCGCCATTCACCGTCTCGGCGCCACCGCTTTGGAAAACGCACACCCCGGGCTCGATGCCCGCGAGCGCGGCCTGCTGGCGCACCGCGCCGCGGAGAATTTGTGGCAGGAAATGCAAGGCAGCGCGCGGCTCAATGCCGCCAGCGATGAAGAATTAAATGCGGTGGTCGCGCGCGCGGTGTCGGGTGCGCTGGAAACCCTGCGCAAACTGCGTCCGGATGCGCTGACACCGGCATTCGCTGCGCTTGAACAGACGCGCATCGCGGCGCTGCTGCTGCAATTAATCCGGCTGGAAAAAGCGCGCCCGCCGTTCGGAGTGATGGCGCGCGAAAAATCGCGTGCGGTGACGGTTGCCGGGATTACCTTATCCACGCGTCCCGACCGTGTGGACAGGCTGGCTGACGACAGCCGCGTGATTCTCGATTACAAAACCGGCAAGAAACTTTCGATCCATGACTGGTTCGAACTGCGTCCCGACGAGCCGCAGCTTCCGCTTTATGCCGTGAGTGCCGGGGACGACGATGTCGCGGCAGTGGCCTTCGTGCAGCTGCACGCGCAGAACGTGCAGTTCAAAGGTTTGGCGCGCGAAAAGAATTTGCTGCCGGATGTCGCTACTCTCGCAGAGACCAAGGACGCGCCGCAACAAAGCTGGCTAAAATTATTCGAGAACTGGCGCACCATGCTGGAAAGTCTGGCGCGCGAATATCTCGACGGGCGTGCCGATGTTGCGCCCAAAAAATATCCGGAGACCTGCAAATACTGCGACCAGGGGACATTCTGCCGAGTGAAGGAAATCAAGGATCGCGGGCCGGTCACGCCGGAGGAAAATAATGATGAGTGACGCGCAGCTGATTCCGGATGCGCAAGCGCGCGCGCAGGCGCTGGATGCCACGCGCTCCTTCATCGTGCAGGCGCCGGCGGGTTCGGGCAAGACCGGGCTTCTCATTCAGCGCTATCTGACTTTGCTTGCGCGCGTGGATGCGCCCGAGGAAATCCTCGCCATCACTTTTACCCGCAAGGCCGCCGCCGAAATGCGCAACCGTGTGCTGGCGGCGCTAGCCGCGGGCGAGAGCGCCGCCGCGCCCGTATTGCCGCATGAACAACTCACCTGGAAGCTCGCCCAGGCGGCGCAGGCGCGCGATGCGGCAGCGGGTTGGCGCATCGCCGCCAACCCCAACCGGCTGCGCATTCAGACCATCGATACCTTGTGCGCGGCGCTCACACGCCAGATGCCGGTGCTGGCGCGTTTCGGCGCGCAGCCCGAAACCATCGAGGACGCCGCGGCGCTTTATGCGGAAGCCGTGCAGCGCACGCTGGCCGAACTCGATTCCGGCGGTGAAAGAGGGCAGCAAGTCGCGCAGTTGTTGCTTTATCTCGACAATAATTTCGAGATCGCGATTGCGCTGCTCGCCGCCATGCTGGCGCGGCGCGATCAATGGCTGCGTCATATCGCCGGCGGCAAATCTCCGCGCCTGGCGCGCGCGCAACTCGAAGGCGCGCTGGCGAATCTCAATCACGATGCGCTGAACTCACTCGCCGGTTCGTTCCCGCAACAGCTTGGCCACGAAATCCTCGCGCTGGTGAATTACGCTGCCGGCAACCTCGCCGCAAGCGGCAAGGAATCGTCCATCCTCGCCTGCCGCGGATTGCAGGCTTTGCCGGGGAATAAACTGGAACATCTCGCTGCATGGCGCGGGTTGGCGGATTTTTTGCTCACCGACAAAGGCACGCTGCGCAAGCTGGTTGATGTGCGTCAGGGATTTCCGCCCGGCAAAACCAAAGCGGAAAAAGCAGCGTCCGCCGCCATCAAGCAGCGCTTCGAGCGGCTCATCGCATCCCTTGCGCCGCAGCGCACGTTGATTGAAGAGTTGCATCGCACGCGGATTTTGCCGCCCGTGACTTACAGCGATGCGCAGTGGGATGTGATGCAGGCGCTCACCGGTTTGCTGCCGCTTGCGGTGGCCAGGCTCAAGCTGCTGTTCGGCGAGCGCGGGCAGGCGGATTTCACCGAAATCGCGCAGGCAGCAGTGCGGGCGCTGGGCGAAGCGGATGCGCCCACCGATCTGGCGCTGGCGCTCGATCATCGCATCAGTCATTTATTAGTTGATGAATTCCAGGATACTTCACTCGCGCAGTTTGAATTGCTCGAACGCCTCACCGCCGGCTGGCAGGGCAACGACGGCCGCACGCTGTTCGTGGTCGGCGACCCGATGCAGTCCATTTACCGTTTCCGCCAGGCCGAAGTGGGTTTGTTTCTGCAGGCGCGGCACCACGGCATCGGCAGCGTGCCGCTAGCACCGGTCACGCTGAGCGCCAATTTCCGCTCGCAGGATGGCCTCGTCACCTGGTGCAACCAAACATTCGCGCAAGTGATGCCGGACGCGGAAGATCTCGCCGGCGGCGCAGTGCCGTTCGTGCATTCCGCAGCCGTGCAAAAAGCGCTGCCCGGTGCGGCGGTGAGTATGCATCCGCAGCTCACGCTCGACCGCGCAGCGGAAGCAGCGATGGTTGCGCAGCTCGTGCAATCCGCGCAGGCGGAAAATTCCGGGCAGACCATCGCCATCCTGGTGCGCAGCCGTACTCATCTGGCTGAAATCGTGCCGCGCCTGAAACAAGCATGTTTGAGGTTTCAGGCGATTGAGATTGAAGAACTGGGCCATCGCCCCGCCGTGCAGGATTTGCTGGCATTGACGCGCGCGCTGCTGCATCCCGCCGACCGCATCGCATGGCTCTCTATGCTGCGCGCGCCGTGGTGCGGCTTGACGCTCGCCGATCTCGATGCTCTGGCGGGCCATGATCATAACGCTGCGCTTTGGTCGCTGATGCAGGAGGAAAAGATTCTTGCCCGGCTCAGCTCAGATGGCAGGCGGCGCTTGCTGCGCGTGCGCGGCGTGCTTAACGCGAGTCTTGTGCAACGCAGGCGCGAACCCTTGCGGCGCGCGATCGAGGGCGCATGGCTGGCGCTGGGCGGGCCCGCTTGCGTGGAAGATGAAACCGATATCGAAGATGCGCAGGTGTTCTTCAAACTCCTCGAAGAACTGGACCAAGGCAGCGACCTCGCCGATTTCGAGACGCTGCACCAGCGCGTAAGCAAACTCTACGCGTTGCCCGATACCCAAGCCGACGCGCGGCTGCAGGTGATGACCATCCACAAAGCCAAGGGCCTTGAATTCGATACCGTGATTGTGCCGGGCCTGGGCTACCGCCCGCGCCGTGAAGACCCGCGGCTTTTGCTCTGGCTTGAACATCCCAGGTTTGTTCCCCCTCTCTCCGAGCGGGAGAGGGCGGGGGTGAGGGGAGAGTCCGATCTGCTGCTCGCGCCGGTACGCGAGGCTTCGCAGACCGAAGACCCGATTTACAGCTACATCAGTTTTCTCGATAAAGCCAAGGGCGTGAACGAAGATGCGCGGCTTTTGTATGTGGCCGCGACGCGCGCCAAATCGCGGCTGCATCTCTTCGGCCATGTGAAATCGGCGGAAAACCTAAAACCCACATCGGGCTCGCTGCTCGAGCGCCTGTGGCCGGCGGTGCATGGGGAATTCGAAACAGCGGCGCAATTACCTGATAACTCCCTCTCCCCCGAACCCTCTCTCCATCTCTCCCCCAAAGGGGGAGAGGGCGTCTGTCTCCTCTCCCCATGGGAGAGGATTGAGGTGAGGGTCGAGAGGGATGGGGTGAGGGCAGGTCAAGAGCAGCCCGTAATCCGCCGCCTGGTTTCCGATTGGCAGCCACCCGCGCCGCACGCAGGATTGGTTTGGCAGTTGAAAGCGGAAACCGTTTACGAGGAGCGCAGTCCGCACGACGAAGTCGAGTTTTCCTGGGCGTCGGAAACCGCGAAACACGCGGGAACCGTGGCGCACCGGTTTTTGCAGATGATCGCCGAGGAAGGACTGGATAAATGGAATGCCGCGCGCGTCGAGTCTCTGCGCAAAGTCTTTGCGCGCGATCTGGCCTTGCTCGGCGTGCCCGAATCGGAAACACAAAATGCGGCTAACCGAATTGCCGCAGCGCTCAACCAGAGTCTTGCCGATGAGCGCGGCCGCTGGGTGTTGGGCAATCATGCCGAAGCGCAATCAGAGCTGCGGCTCACCGGCGTCATCGAGGGCGAAATCATCAACGTCGCGCTCGACCGCACTTTTGTGGATGAGCAAGGCGTGCGCTGGATCGTGGATTACAAGACCGGCACCCACGAAGGCGCGGATGTGGAAGGTTTCCTTAATCGCGAGCAGGAACGTTACCGCAAACAACTTGAGCAATACGCTGCGCTCATGCGTGCGCTCGATAACCGGTCTGTGAAATTAGGGCTATACTTTCCATTACTTAAAGGGTGGCGGGAGTGGGGCTTCGGCTAATCCGTGGCATGGCGACTATTGCGCGCCTTGACTATAAGTATTACCATAATAATTTAAGGTAATACCAAGGAGCTGGCATGGCACATCAAGTTACAACCAAAGGTCAGGTCACCATCCCCAAACGGGTGCGGGAATATCTTGGCATCAGTCCGGGCAGCGGAGTCGAATTCGAAGTCAACACCAAAGGCGACGTGCTGATGCACAAAGCGGGGCGGACTGCGAAAAGCGCGCGTCCCCGCAGCCGCTTCGCCGCGGTCCGCGGCAGCGCCACCGTGCGGCTGCGCACCGAGGAAATTCTCGCGCTCACGCGCGGTAAGGATTAGTGCTTGGTCTTGGTTGACACCAACGTTCTCCTGGACGTGGTGGGGGACCACCCGCAGTGGGCGGACTGGTCGCAGCGACAACTCGAGACGGTATCGCTGCGGCATGAGCTGGTTATCAATTCGGTCATCTATGCCGAACTGTCCATCGGATTTCGCCGCATCGAGGAAGTTGAGAAAATACTGACGCGTACGAGGATAAAGGTGGCGGAAATTCCGCGCGAAGCCTTGTTTCTCGCGGGCAAGGCTTTTCAGCGCTACAAGGCGCGCGGTGGCACGCATACCAGTATGCTGCCGGATTTCCTCATCGGCGCACACGCGGCGGTGCTTGGTATTCCGCTGCTCACCCGCGACGTGCGACGTTATGCCGATTACTTTCCAAAGCTGGAACTGCTTGCTCCGGAAAAGGGACAGGGTTGATAGAATTAAATTCGTCTCTGTGGTGTACCCGGTAATTCGGACACATGATTAAGCGACACCCACACGTTGCTCGAACTGGGCGGGGCTCACATAGCCCAAGCTCGCGTGCCGGCGTTGCCGGTTATAGAACAACTCAATGTAATCGAATATCGCTGATCGTGCCTGCTCCCGGTTGTGGAAATCGCAATGATGGATGAGCTCGTTCTTCAGCGTCGAGAAGAAGCTCTCCGCACAGGCATTGTCGTAACAGTTGCCTGTGCGCGACATGCTCGGCACGAAGCCGCGCTGCGTCAAGCTCTGTTGATAAAGCCCTGCGGCATATTGACTGCCCTGGTCGCTGTGATGGATGAGACCTGGTTTCGGACCGCGCTGTGCAATCGCCATATTGAGCGCCTGTGTCACGAGTTGCTGCGTATGCTGAGCGCCCATCGCCCAGCCCACCACACGGCGCGAATAAAGATCGAGCAACGCAGCCAGATACAGAAAGCCCGCCCGTGTGGCAACGAAAGTGGTGTCGGCGACCCACGTGCGATCGGGTTTCGTAACCTGAAACTGGCGATTGAGCACATTGGGAGCAGCGGCTGGCAGCTGATGCGGCTCGCAGGACAGCCGAAAGCGTCGCCTGCGCTGGGTCTGAATGCCGGCCGTGCGCTTGAGTCTCGCCACCCGGTTATGCCCGCAGCGGTATCCTTGCGCGCGCAGCTCCCGTTGGATCTTGATCACCCCGTAGGCCTGCCGATTGCGCTCGTGGATCTGCCGGATGCACTGCGTAAGACTGGTGTCTTCGATCTCACGCGCGCTGGGCGCGCGCGTGCTCCAGGCGTAGAACCCGCTGCGGCTGACCTTCAGTACCCGACACAGGCTAAGCACCCGAAACTCTCCCCGATGCTGCTCGATAAAGGCGTACCTCACCCGCTGTGCTTGGCGAAGTACGCCGCCGCCTTTTTTAGGATATCGCGCTCTTCCTTGAGCTGCTCATTCTCGCGCTGGAGTCGCGTGATCTCGCTCTCTTCGCCTGGACGCCGGCCCGAACCCGGGAACGCTTGCTTGCCCGCGCGGCCGATTTCGACCTGCCACTTATACAACCGATTGCGCGGCACGCCCAATTCGCGTGCCAACTGCGCCGCAGGCTTAGTCCCTTGCTCAAACAATCGAACTGCCTCGAGCTTGAACTCCCGAGTGAAGCGCTTGCGTTCTGCCATCTCACACCTCCGTAGACCATTGTGGCCCCGTTTAGAGGTGTCCGTAAAATCGGGTACAGCACA
>JBOIFQ010000303.1:0-2406 GCA_050741655.1 Burkholderiales bacterium
ACCCAGAGGAAACGCCGCCACCGGAGTCGCCGCGGTGGTCACCAGAAAATCCCGATGGCGCTCATAGCCCACGCTCAGATCATAAGGGCCTTTGTCGTAGGTCGCGGCGGCCGACCACAGATAGGGGTTCACGGTGTTGCCGGCGCTGGTATTGCTGCGCCCCTCATTGGCTTCGTAGGCGATGCGCCCGGAGAGTCCGTTGAAGTTCGGCGACCAATACTGAATCGAATTGTTTTCGCGGCGGCCGAAGCCCGCAGCGCTGGAACCGCCGGTAGTCGCGGAACCGGTGGGCGTCGAATTCACATTGCCGCCCGGTGAGCCGAAGATGGCGCGGTAGGCGCTGAAAATGCTGATCCCATAAAACGGGTCCAGCACTTTGGTAGTGAGCTTGTAAGGCGTTTCCCAGACGCCGTAAAACACCGTGCCCAAGGTTTTGCTGGCCAAGCCCACATTGGAATTGCGGCTGGCAAAGATGCCGCTGGTTGCTGACACCGTGGCGGAATCGACCGCCACGGCGGATTCAATTTGAAAAATCGCCCTGACTCCGGAGAGTAGTTCCTCCGATCCGCGAAAACCTATATAAGATGTGTTGTTGCTTACCCGGTTGCGGCTGGGAATGTCATTGGCTGCACCCGTGCTGCCGCTGGCTTTCACGCTTTCGAAATCCACGTTCAACCGGCCGTAAATATCCACGAAACTGGTGTCCGCGTGCGCAGTCCCGATGCTCACCACAGCACTGGCAACGAGTAGCGACAATAATGCTTTTTTCATCAGAAATAATCCCGGTAAGACGACGCATGAAAAAATTCGTACGCTAGGGTCAGCACACGAAACTATGATGCAACGTGAAGGGATTCTGGCAATGCAGCAGAGGAAGAGCAATATGAAGTGACGTTCCGATATGCCCGGACGATTCTAGCCGCCAAACAATCTGGCCAGCTCTTTACCTGGATCGGCGGCGCGCATGAACGCTTCGCCGACGAGAAAACCATTGATCTTGTTTTTCCGCAGCAATTGCACATCTTGCGGCTGCGCTATCCCGCTTTCAGTAATCACCATGCGCTCTGACGGAATTTTTTTCCGCAATTGCAAGGTGGTATCGAGCCGGGTTTCAAACGTGCGCAGATTGCGGTTGTTGATGCCGATAAGCGGGGTTGCGAGCTGCAATGCCAGATCCAGCTCGTGATCGTCATGCACTTCCACCAGCACCGCCATTTTCAGTTCGTGAGCGATTTGTTCCAATTCCTGCATGCGCGCCAAATCCAATGCCGCCACGATGAGCAAAATGCAATCTGCTCCCATCGCCCGCGTTTCATACACCTGATAGGGTTCGAGCATGAAATCCTTGCGCAGCACCGGTAGTGTACACGCGGCACGCGCCTGTTTGAGAAACTCGGCGCTGCCCTGAAAAAATTCACGGTCGGTCAGCACCGAGAGGCATACTGCGCCATTGAGCGCGTAGCTCCTGGCGATTTCAGCCGGATTAAAATCTGCGCGCAATAGTCCCTTGCTCGGACTGGCTTTCTTGATTTCCGCGATGATCGCGGGTTTACCGGCATTAATTTTGGCGCGCAACGCCGCGATAAAATCGCGCGGCGCGGGGGCGCTTTGCGCGGCGGCGCGAATTTGCGCCAACGGCTGCGCGGCTTTGGCAGCAGCGATTTCGCCACGCTTTAGCGTCAGAATTTTTTGCAGAATGTCAGACATTATTTCACCGTCAAGTACGCCAAGGACGCAAAGGAAAAACAAAATCGGTCTTGCTTCGCGTCCTTTGCGTCCTTAGCGGTTCACGCTGTTTTAAACCGGTTGGAAAATTCAATGAACTGATTAAGCTTGGCGCGCGCCGCGCCGCTGGCGAGAGTTTCCCTGGCGGTCTCGATGCCGGCGGCGAGCGTGGGCGCGATATCCGCGGCGTAAATCGCGGCGGCGGCGTTGAAAGCGACGATATCGCGCGCAGCGCCCGGCTCGTTGTCGAGCGCGGACAGCAGCATGGCTTTGGCTTGTTCCTTGTCGCGTACCTGCAACGATTGCAACGGCGCCATGTTCAATCCAAATTGTGCCGGATGAATTGAATATTCCCTGATTTCGCCGTTCACCAGTTCACCGACCATGGTCTCGCGCGCCAGTGAAATCTCGTCCATGCCGTCAAGCGCATGCACCACCAGAACGTGACGGCTGCCCAGCCGTTGCAACACCCGCGCCTGGATGCCGACCAGGTCGGGATGGAACACCCCCATCACCTGATTCTGCGCGCCGGCGGGATTGGTGAGCGGGCCCAGAATATTAAAAAGCGTGCGCACGCCCAGTTCCTTGCGCACCGGCGCGGCGTGCTTCATCGCGGCGTGGTGCATCGGCGCGAACATGAAGCCGATGCCGAGCGTTTCCAGGGCCTGCGCGGTGTCGGCG
>JBOIFQ010000304.1:0-1816 GCA_050741655.1 Burkholderiales bacterium
CGCTTCCATCCGCGCGCCGTTTATTTTGAGCACGCCGCGCGCCACTTGCACATAAGCGCGCCGGCCGTTTGCCAGCGCATAACCGGTTTCCACGCCTTTGCTCAACAGCCCGGCAAACATAGCGGCGTCCTGGTTTATGGTCACCGATCCGTCGCGCCCGTCGGAAGCAGCCACCAGGCGCAGTCTGCCGGTTTTTTCCGCGTCGCTGAAATACTTTTGCTCATAGCTGGGCTGGATGCCGGTGAATTTAGGCAGGACCCAGATTTGCAGCAGATGCACCGCTTGCGTTTGCGAGGGATTGTACTCGCTGTGGGTGATGCCGGTGCCCGCGCTCATGCGCTGCACGTCGCCGCGCCGGATGGTGGAACCGTTGCCCATGCTGTCCTTATGCGCAAGTTCGCCTTCCAGGATATAAGTGATGATTTCCATGTCGCGGTGCGCGTGCGTGCCGAACCCCTTGCCCGCAGCGACCCAATCTTCGTTGATGACGCGCAGGCTGCCGAAGTGCATGTGCTCGCGGTCGAAATAATCGGCGAAGGAAAAAGTATGGCGGGTCTTGAGCCAGCCGTGATCGAAAGTGCCGCGCTCGTTGCTTTTTCTTAAAACGACCATCCTGAATCCCCGTCAACCGAGATTTTAACTCTGCGTTTCAGCTTAACACGCCATGATTCAAGCTGTTGATAAATAATTATATTATTAAACCGTTCACATTTCACCCTGCTTTGAGCAATCCGTTCAGCTTTCGTTCAGCATACCCCGCGTAGGATGCGCTTCATCAGGCAAGACCTGAGATTTTTTGAAAGGAGATTTCAAATGTTAAGCAAACAGATTGTTACAGGATTGGCGCTGGGGGCGGTACTGCTCGGCGGCGCGCTGGCGCCGATGGCGGCACAAGCACATGGCCGTGTTTTCATCGGCCACTCGGTGTATTACGGCGGGCATGGCTTCGGACATGGTTTCGGTCGCGGGCATGGCTTCGGACATGGTTTCGGTCATCATCGTTAACGGTTTTTCCCGCCCTACATCTATCATCTTATCCGGGCGCGTATTACTACGGTAGCGCAAGGTATTACTACGGCTACCTCTGGTACTAAGGTAATGGCGTGACTATTATTTACCGTAGCTATTAATCGCAATCATTTTTTTATTAAGGAGCCTAAAATGAACAAACGCATTCCTCTGATCGCAGCCTTGGCGCTGGCGTCCGCTTCCGCGAGCGCTTTTGCCAGCGACTATGAAGATACCGCCATCGTCAAAAGCGCGAGCCCGCAATACGAGCGCGTCAACGTGCCGCAACAGCAATGCCATACCGAATACGTGCCGGCGCCGCGCTACCGCAGCGATAACGGCTACGCCGGCCCGCTGATCGGCGGCCTGGCCGGTGCGCTGCTGGGACACACCGTGGGTCGCGGCTCCGGCAATGTCGCGGCGACAGCGGGCGGCGCGGTGGTGGGCGCCATCGTCGGCGACCGCATCTCGCGCAACGCCGATTACGACGGCGATTACAGCCGCCCGGTGCAGCGTTGCCAAGTGGTGGATCGAGTCGAGTCGCGTCTCGCCGGTTATCATGTCGTTTATGAATACGCCGGCCGCACCTACACCGCCCTGCTGCCGTATGATCCCGGCCGCGAATTGCACGTGCGGGTTAACGTGGCTCCGGTGAGTGGTCCCGCGCACTATAATCGCTAACCGGCCGGCGGCTTGACTTTGGCGCACACGCCCACCAAGATGGCGAACTTATGAAAACACTGGCTTGTTCATTCATCTTTATCGCTTGTTGCGCGGCCGGGCCAGCGGCCGCGGGATGGACGGATGC
>JBOIFQ010000305.1:0-14011 GCA_050741655.1 Burkholderiales bacterium
GCGCCGCGCGATTTGCCTGAAACCATAAGCTTGATAAAGCTTGATCCCCGGCGTATTCGACGGACGCACTTCCAGCAACAGCGTCTGAGCATGGTGGCGGCTCGCGGCATTGACCAGATGCCGCAGAAGTTTCTTGCCCCAGCCCTGACGCTGCCATTCCGCGGCGATGCTGAGATTCAAAAGATGCGCTTCATCCCTCGCCACCATCATCACCGCATAGCCGATTACACGTCCCGCCAGCTCGTAAATCCAGCAGCTGTAGCCGGCGTTCAGTGAATCCCGGAAATTCCCGCGCGTCCAGGGGTGGGAATAAATTTTCCCCTCGATACCCATTACACTATCGAGATCAGCCGCACGCATCGGCCGCAGTTGCGCTATTTCCTTGAGTTGCGCGCTCATCGTTCGGCGGTTTTCAACGCTACTTTGTTGCGCAAATAAAGCGGCGCGGCCTGTTCAGCTTTGCAGCCTTCGCCGCGTTCGAACACGGGGACCGCCAACTGCGCCATTTCGCGTGCACGCGGCACGGAGTCTGGAAATACTTCCCTTAAATTGCGATGATAACGCTGCTGCAATTTTTCCGCGTAAACGGCAAAACCGTTGCCGCAAGCTATCCAGCCATCGCCCCCAACCAATGGCGCCTGCTGCGGCAGGCACAAACCCGGTTCCTGGATAGCATGCCATCGCTCATTGCGTTTTTCATAAGTGGCATGATAAATCTCGCCCATGCGCGCATCCAGGCAGGCAATCACTTTTTCGCCGAGCATGGCTTGCGCCAGCGCTTGCAGCGTGCAGATTCCCGCCAGCGGCAAATTTTTCGCGAACGCGAGACCCTGCGCCACGCCGCAGGCGATGCGCAAACCGGTGAAAGAACCCGGTCCCGCGCCAAAAGCGATGCCGTCCAGATCGTCCAGAGTGATTTTATTTTCCCGCAAGAAAGTATCAAGCAGCGGCAACAAAACTTCGGAATGATTCTGTTGCGCACGCTCCTCGCGCGAGATCACTTCGCCATCCAGCCACAGGGCAAGCGAGCAATAATCGCCGGAGGTATCGAGAGCGAGAATATTCATGGCATTGATTGCCATTTTACACTCAGACGGCGGACGACGGCTCGGGCCAGCGGCCGATGACTTTATAATCCACGCCTGCCGCACCCGATTGCGAACGAACCAACACAAAATCTTCGACCGTCCACTTGATGACTTGCAGTAAACTTGCATCCGGTTCGCGGCGGACATTTCTCAGCAACGTAGCATGGGGAACGTAAGGGCGTTGGTCAAAACGGAAACCGGCTTGCTTGAGTCCTGTTTCCATCCTCTCGACCAGGCTGCTTAATGCTGGCGGAATTTCCACCGGACCAACCCAGACGATACGCTTGTGCTGAAAATATCCGGGTGCGTTGAAATCGAGATGAAAAACAGGTGCGGAAATTCCGGCGGCAAGCGATTTCAATTCGTTCAAGCGCGCTGCGGGAACAGCGCCGAGAAAAACCAGAGTGAGATGGATATTGCCGGGCCGGGTGATGCGGCCGCCGCAGCTTTTGTGCAGTTGCTGCGACCATTGCGCGAACCCTTCGCGCACCGCAGCATCCGGCCACAGCGCGAAAAAAACGCGCGCCGTTTTTAGATTTTCGAGCCCTTGCTTTCCGCTTTGAGGCATTTAATGCACGCCACTGCCTCGGCCACGATGCCCTCGCCGCGCCCGACATAACCCATTTTTTCGTTGGTCTTGGCCTTGACGTTGACATCCTTGATATCCAGCGCCAGATCGGCGGCGATATTCCTGACCATCGCCGGAATATGCGGCGCCATCTTCGGCGCTTCGGCGATAAGGGTGGCGTCGATGTTAATAATGCGCCAGCCGTTCGCGCTCAGCAGCTTGCCCACTTCGCGCAAGAGTTTGCGGCTGTCTATGCCTTTGTAGCGCGGATCGGTGTCGGGGAAATGCGTGCCGATGTCGCCCAGGGCAGCGGCGCCGATCAGCGCATCGCAAACTGCATGCAGCAGCACGTCGGCGTCGGAATGGCCGGCCAATCCTTTCTCATAAGGTATTTCCACGCCGCCGATTATCAGTTTGCGGCCCGCGACCAGCGCGTGTATGTCGTATCCCTGCCCGACTCTCATGTGCTCTCCATTTTGCTCAGAATAATTTGCGCCAGTTCCACATCTTGCGGATAAGTCACTTTCAGATTGCGCGCATCGCTGGTCACCAATTTGGGCTGCAAACCCAGGCCTTCGATCGCGCGCGCTTCATCGGTGACTTCCGCATTTTGCATCGCCGCCAGCGCCTTGGCGAGCGTGGTGTGGCGGAACATTTGCGGCGTCTGCGCCTGCCACAAGCCGTCGCGCGCTTCGGTGCGCAAGACACGTGATGCGTTATCGGCGCGCTTCAGCGTATCCGCAACCGGCAAAGCCAATAATCCGCCTACTTTGTCCTGGGCAACTTCATCCAGCAATTTATTCAGCAGCGCGTCGCTCAAACAGGGGCGCGCCGCGTCATGTACCAGCACCCAATCCTCGGCGTCTACTTCTTTTTGCACCGCGTTGAGACCGTTTAGCACGCTGGCGGCGCGCGTTTCGCCGCCGCAATGCAGAAACGCAAGCTTGCGCGAAAACCCGCTCCAGTCGTACTGCATGAACCAGTTGTCGCCTTGCGCCAGCACCACATAAACGCGCGCGATGCGCGAATTCGCGCAAAATCGCTTGATCGAGTGGTAAAGCATCGGCCTGCCGTTGAGCGGCAGATATTGCTTGGGCGTGCCGCCGCCGAAGCGTGCGCCGCTGCCCGCCGCGGGTATTAATGCGTAATGTTTGGACATGAAAATTATATCGCCGGGAGCAAGACAATGACTGTCACGCTGCTTTCTTGAGCGATGTAATCTTTCTGGTACTCGGATTTCTCAGCCTTATCCACTTAACTCTCTTTAATTTTTAAGTCAGTCCAAATAATCTAGTTCCCGCTGATGCCTGATGGCAAGAACACGGACCTGGTTTCTTGCCGGGAGGAACCGGTACAGTGCGATGTATCCGGTCTTGCCGAAGGAAATCACCAACTCGCGCAACTCGCCCTCAACCGGCCGTCCGATGAATGGATGTCGCGCCAGAGCATGCACTGCCGTGCGGATTGCGGATGCGGCGGCAACAGCGGCTTGGGGCTCTTGCCGGGCGAGATGCTCGAACGCGCGCTCCAGATTCGCAAGTACATTGGCGGAATAGACTATTTCCGCCACGCTTTGGGCCGGAGGGATTTTTTGCCTTTGGCGAGCCGCTCCAGCCAGGCGTGAACATCGGCGGCGGCGTACATCTCGCCGGTTTGATCAATCTCCCGGTCGGCCGCGAGTGCTTCCTTCACGAACTCACGCATGCGCTCCCCCCGATCGGTGTGACGCTGAATCGCCTCCAGCATGAGACTGTGGGGAGAGCGTCCACTTTTTTTCGCCAGCGCGGCAACGCGCTGCTTGAGCGCGGACGGCAATTTAAGGGTGGTGGTCGAGGCCATATCAGATTGGCATCCGGAGATTAGGTAGCACTATGGTAACACCGGCAATTCAGCAGTGCAATATGGATGGTCATTGCGAAGACAGGGATGACGAAGCAAAACGAGATCGCCACGCCGCTTCGCGGCTCGCGACGACAGACCTTCGGTCTGCCGGATTGCCTCGCATGCGCTCGCAAAGACGCTAACGTCCTTGCAAAATCTCCACTACTTCCTCGTCACTCACTTGCGGGAAATCCGCATAGAACTGCCCTACCGCGAAAAAATCCGGAGTGGCATGCACGCACACTGTTTCGTCGCAATACCGGGCAACTTTCTCCAGCGTATCCGGCGGCGCAACCGGCACGGCGCAGATGAGTTGTGCTGGATTTGTGGTCCGCAGCGCGCGCAGCGCGGCCATCATCGTGGAGCCGGTGGCGAGGCCGTCGTCCACCACGATGACAATGCGCCCGGCGGGATCAGCCGGTGTGCGCGACGGCGTGTAGTGCGCCCGGCGCTCACGCATGATTTCAATCTGCTTTTGTTTTTCCCGTGTAATGTAGTTGTCATCCGCGCCGGTCAGGCTTGCGTCTTCGCCGACAAAATAATTTCCGCTTTCATCCACCGCGCCGATGGCGAACTCGGGGTTATGCGGCGCGCCGATTTTGCGCACCAGCACCACGTCCACTTCGCCGTCAAGTTCAGCGGCAATATGTTTCGCCATAGTCACCGCCCCGCGCGGAATCGCCAGCACCAGCGGATTTTTTCCGCGGTAAGCGTGCAGTTTTTCCGCCAGCCTGATGGCGCCGTCCAGCCGGTCACGAAACAGCATGATCACCCCCAAGGTTTTCTTTTCCTCGCGCAAGAGGAAATCAGCAAAATCTGGTAGCGGGCCAATTAAGAATCGTTCGTGGAGATGCTGAGCTTGCCGAAGCATCGAACCACGAGTGGCCGCTGTCCTTCGACAAGCTCAGGACGAACGGCCCATTCTGATCAAACTGACCCACCACCCAAAATCGGGATTGCTTCGTGGAGCCTGTCCTGAGCACGTCGTTCGTTCGTAAAAACCCTTCGACTGCCTTTAGTGCCGAGCTTGCCGAAGCATCAGGACAAACGAACGCCGCGTCGAAGGACTCGCAACGACAGCTAATAGGCTTATAATATGCCGCTTTTTATGCTGTTCAAACCCGCCCTTCCGCTTCCCGGGCAAAAAATACGCTATGCCGGTCTGCACGGATCAAGCGATGCTCTCCTTTTGTCCGAGATCGCGCCAAAACCCCTGGTCATCATCACCGAAACCGCGCAGGACGCGCAGCGGTTGCTGGAAGAAATTCCCTATTTTGCGCCCGGGCTCAAGATCAATCTCCTGCCCGACTGGGAAACGCTGCCTTACGACAGTTTTTCTCCGCATCAGGATCTGGTGTCCGAGCGCCTCGCCACGCTGCATCATATTTCCCGCAATGATTTTGACCTGCTGCTGGTTCCGGTCACCACCGCGCTCCTGCGCTTGCCGCCTCTTTCCTATCTCGCCGCTTACACTTTTTTTCTCAAGCAAGGCGAAAAGCTCCGCGCCGAAGCGCTGCGCGGCCAGTTGACGCTGGCGGGTTATACCCATGTGAGCCAGGTGCTTTCCCCCGGCGAATACTGCGTGCGCGGCGGGCTGATTGATTTGTTCCCCATGGGCAGCCCGCTGCCATACCGCATTGATCTGCTCGACGAAGAAATCGAAACCATCCGCACGTTCGACGTGGACACCCAGCGCAGCATTTACACGGTCAAGGAAATCCGCCTGCTGCCGGCGCGTGAGTTTCCGCTGGATGAAAAAGGCCAGCAGCGTTTCCGCGCCAGTTTCCGCGAACGCTTCGAGGGCGACCCCTCGAAAAGCCGCTTGTATAAAGATGTCGGCCAGGGCCTGGCCGCCGCCGGCATTGAATACTATCTGCCGCTGTTTTTCGAGGAAACCGCGACGCTGTTCGATTATCTGCCGCAGACGGCCACACTGTGCCTGCACCGGGATGCGACGCGCGCGGTGGAAAATTTCTGGCGCGACACGCAAGCGCGTTACCAGCTTTTGCGCGGCGACCGCAATCATCCGCTGCTGCCGCCGGAGGAATTGTTCCTGAGTCTCGACCGCTTTTTTGCCGGTTGCAAAAACTTTCCACGCATCGAAATCGCCGCCAATGAAAACGCCGATGTGCTGTGCGCCACCGCAGCCTTGCCGGATGTCGCGGTGGATCGCCGCGCGCAAAACCCGCTGACGAAACTTTCCGCTTTCCTGCAAGGTTTTGACGGGCGCGTGTTGCTGCTGGCGGAATCTCTCGGCCGGCGGGAAATCATCAATGACTATCTCAATGAATACGGCGTGCAGCCCGTGGCGTGCGAAAATTTTGCTTCTTTCCGGCAAAGCAACGCACGTTTCATGCTTTGCGCCTCTCCTCTGCAAACAGGCTTTTTGCTCAAGCATCCTGCTATTGCATTCATAACCGAAAACGAGCTGTATGCGGCGCAAGTGCGCCGGCGCGATTCACGCGAAGCGGCGCGCAAAACCGCGCCGGAAAATATGCTGCGCGATTTGAGCGAAATCCGCATCGGCGATCCGGTGGTGCATGAGAGCCACGGCATCGGCCGCTATCTCGGATTGGAAAATCTCGATCTCGGAGAAGGCACGACCGAATTCCTGGCGCTGGAATACGCCAGCCAGGACAAGCTCTACGTGCCGGTGTCGCAATTGCATCTCATCGGCCGCTACAGCGGCGCGGCGCCGGAAGCCGCGCCTTTGCACACGCTGGGCAGCGGGCAATGGGACAAAGCGAAAAAGAAAGCCATGCGCCAGGTGCGCGACACCGCCGCCGAACTTCTGAACTTGTATGCGCAGCGCGCGGCGCGCCAGGGCCACGCTTTCCAATACCAGCCGCATGATTACGAGGCGTTCGTGGATGGTTTCGGTTTCGAGGAAACGCCCGACCAGGCCGCCGCCATTCAGGCCGTGATTCAGGATTTGATTCAAGGCAAACCGATGGACCGGGTAATTTGCGGCGACGTGGGCTTCGGCAAAACCGAAGTCGCGCTGCGCGCCGCTTTCATCGCCATGCTCGACGGCAAGCAGGTGGCGGTACTGGTGCCGACCACGCTGCTGGCCGAGCAGCACTTGCAGAATTTTTCCGACCGCTTCGCCGACTGGCCGGTGAAAATCGCCGAGCTGTCGCGCTTCCGTTCCGGCAGAGAACAAACGCTGACGCTGCAAGGTTTGGCCGAAGGCAGGATTGATATCGTCATCGGCACTCACAAACTGCTGCAAAAAAGCGTGAAGTTCAAGCGCCTGGGACTGGTGATCATTGACGAAGAACACCGCTTCGGCGTGCGCCAGAAAGAACAACTCAAGGCGCTGCGCGCCGAAGTGGACATGCTGACGCTCACCGCCACGCCGATTCCGCGCACGCTCGCCATGTCGCTCGAAGGCCTGCGCGATTTTTCGGTGATCGCCACCGCGCCCGAGCGCCGCCTCGCGATCAAGACTTTCGTCACGCCTTACAGCCTGGGCATTATCCGCGAAGCGGTGCTGCGCGAACTCAAGCGCGGCGGCCAGGTTTATTTCCTGCACAACGAAGTGGTGACGATTGAAACCATGCACGACAAGCTCACGAAGCTGCTGCCGGAAGCGCGCATCCACTTCGCGCATGGGCAGATGCGCGAGCGCGACCTGGAACACGTGATGCGCGATTTTTACCAGCAGCGCTTCAATGTTCTTTTATGCACTACCATCATCGAAACCGGCATTGACATCCCCACCGCCAACACCATTCTCATCAACCGTGCCGACAAATTCGGTCTGGCGCAATTGCATCAATTGCGCGGGCGCGTCGGCCGCTCGCATCATCAGGCGTATGCCTATATGCTCACACCGGATGAGGAAGCCGTGGGCGTACAAGCGCGCAAACGGCTGGAAGCCATCCAGATGATGGAGGAACTGGGCTCGGGTTTTTATCTCGCCATGCACGATCTGGAAATCCGCGGCGCGGGCGAAGTGCTGGGCGAATCACAAAGCGGCCAGATGCAGGAAATCGGCTTCAATCTCTACAACCAGATGCTGAATGCCGCGGTAAAATCGCTGAAAAATGGAAAAGAACCGGACCTGGCGCAACCGCTGGGCGCCGTTACCGAAATCAACCTGCATACACCGGCGCTGTTGCCCGAACATTATTGCAACGACATTCACGAACGGCTGGTACTCTACAAACGTCTCGCCAACTGCGAAACCCCGGACCAACTGGAAGCCATGCAGGAAGAACTGACCGACCGTTTCGGCCTGCCGCCGCCGCCGGCGAAAGCGCTGCTCGACATCCACCGCCTGCGCCTGCTCGGCAAACCGCTGGGCATTGCGCGCATTGATGCCACGGCGGAACATATCATGCTGCAATTCATTCCCAATCCGCCGCTGGATGCCGCCAAAATCATTGCGCTCATTCAGCACAAACGCAATTACCGTTTGAGCGGCCCCGACCGGCTGCGCATCCAGGCCGAACTGCCGGACGTCAAGGTACGCGTGGCGGCGATTAAGGAAGCATTCAGCGAATTAAGCCGATGCTCGCGGGAAGGCTTGACGGCGGGAGCGTGAAAAGCAGATTATGCTAATGGTAAATATTTCGAACTGAAAAGGGAGGACCTATGCCGCAGCATCACAAAATTGCACTGCTCTGCGTGTCTTTATTGGCTTGCCCGGTCAACATGGCATCCGCTCAGCAGCAGACCCAGGCTGATGAATCGGCCTTGCCGCACAAGCCTTGCGAAGAGCTGAAGTCAGAAATCGAGGCGAAGCTGCAAGCCAAGGGAGTCGAGGCTTACACTCTGGAAATCGTTCCGAATGAGGACGTGAAGAACGAAAAAATAGTCGGCAGTTGCGATGGCGGGACCAAGAAAATTACCTACCAGAGAGGCTAGGGTTCTTGTCATCTCCCAACCTGCTGATGCCGCCGCTGCGAGCCATCGCTGGACAGATGAATCTGATTATCCAGGGCAGCGAGGTCGAAAACCACGATCTCAGGCAATTGGCGAAGCTCGTTCACGCTTCGCGCATCGAGCAAATCACTCCTGAAGCGTTTCGTCTGTGCGCAGCGCGGACACGCGATGGCGTGGCGGAATACTGCGCGCAAGTTCAGCTCGACTATGCTTTCACGCCGGAGAATCTGAAGCTTGCTGATTTCGGTCTGCTGGTGATGGACATGGATTCGACTCTTATCACCATAGAATGCATAGATGAAATCGCCGATATGCTGGGAATCAAGCCTGATGTCTCGCAAATAACCGCGGCGGCGATGCGCGGCGAAATTGATTTCGCCGAAAGCCTGCGGCGGCGCGTGGCGCTGCTTTCCGGCCTCGACGAATCCGCGCTGCAAGAAGTATATGATCAGCGCTTGCAGCTTTCTCCCGGTGCGGAGAAAATGCTGGCCAAATTAAAAACCACCGGCATTAAAACCTTGCTCGTGTCCGGCGGCTTCACTTTTTTCACCGAGCGGCTGAAAAGCCGCCTGAGTCTCGATTACACCTGTTCCAATACGTTGGAAATCGTGAATGGCAAACTGACCGGAAAAGTGCTGGGTAAAATTATTGATGCCGATGCCAAAGTAATGAAAGTGGAAGAAATCCGCAGGCTGCTGGGATTGAAAAAAGAGCAGATCATCGCCATCGGCGACGGCGCGAATGATTTGAAAATGATGGCGGCGGCGGGAATCAGCGTCGCTTACCGCGCCAAGCCGGTGGTGCGCGCGCAGGCGGCTTATGCGCTTGATCACACCGGGTTGGATGGCGTGATCAATCTTTTTACTTAGGGAACCTCTGATTAAGTCCCACGCGGTTGCGACGGTGGCTTTCCGGGATGAGATGCGCGAAGCGCGGCGCAGCCAATGGCCAGTCCCCTTGGCAAGCCGAGCGACAGACCGCCCGGATGCGCCCCGGACTCGGATTCGCGCAGCGTGGAGCGGGTAGGGGCGCAAAGCCGCTGAATAAATGATGTCAAACGGTGCGCTGCTCGCTGCTCCCGCCCCGGCCTGCGGCTGCCGTGTCGCAGCGGCCCCCGTCCCTGCGGGTTGCGGTAAAATGCGGCGTCTGCATCGTTGCGCTCCTCGGCTTCGTAGATTCGACTACGACCTTCGTCGCGCGCCTTCCATCCATCCGCATTTTACCTGCAACGCAATTCGCGGAGGACTTAATCAGAGGTTCCTTATTACATGCCGGGGCAATAGGTGGCGGTAACGCGATACAGCGTCAAATCCCTTTTCAGCTTGCGATCCGCCCCGGTTTGCACCAGCCGCGTGCGCGTTTCTTCGGTGCATGTACTGTCAATGATGCCGCGCGTCAGACGCAGCTCATTGCGTACAGTGGAATCCTGAGTCAGCGTGATGTTCAGCCGTTGCGGCGCGTCGCCGTAAACGATGTCACTCAGCATGCCCAGATTTTTGAGCGCGCCGTCCCGGGATGAAGCCACGGGCTCGATTGATACCAGGCGCGGCTGTTGCGGTTTGGTGAGGTCCACGCTATAGCGTTGATCCGCGGCGGATAGGACCACCGTTTTTTCACCGCAATGCATGGCGCGCACCTGAAACTCAGGCAGCTTCAATTCCACCGGCGCTAATTGCTTCGCGTCAAACTCGATTATCCGCAGATTGTGATGATAAGGCGGAACGGAAAAGGAAAATTCGTAGGCCAGATACTTGTCGGTATGGCAGAAATAACCATCGCTGACGACTTGCGCCAGTGCAGGCATCGGAAAAAACGCCAATAACAGAAAAACCGGTTTTGTCATTCGAGAATCTCCTCGGGAATCGCGCCTCAGGGCAAAGCGCTGCGAACAATGGCCCGGGAAGTTTTCGAAATACTTAATCCCAGCGGTCGTCCTTGACCTGAATTACGCCAGCTTGTACTCGGACAGGAAAAACCGCGGTAGGTTCATAAGCGGGCGCGGTCAGCGCCGCGCCGGTTTTGATGCAAAAGCGCGCGCCGTGGCGCGGACAGATGATTTGATCGCCATCCACCACCCCGCCGGTCAGCAAGCCGCCGTCGTGGGTGCAAATATCCTCGATGGCGTAATACTCGCCTTGCAGATTGAACACCGCGATGCGCGTGCCGTCCACATCCACCACGCGCGCTTCACCGGGCGGCAATTCCTCCGCCCGCGCCACCGTCACCCATTCCGCCATCAGACCGCCACCAGCTGAATCTCGGGTTCCACCGTGCGCACCAGATTTTCCACCGCGGATAGCGTGCCCGCGAGCGAACTGGGGCAACTGCCGCACGCGCCCTGGTAATGAATGGTGAGCTTGTTGCCTTCGAGCTTGAGCACTTTCAGATCGCCGCCGTCGCCCTGCAAATACGGGCGGATCTGCTCATCCAGCAACTCGTTGATCTGCGCCAGACGCAAAGTGTCCGTGATGCTCATGGCCACGCCCGCTTCATTGGCCTGCGGTTGCGCCTGCAATTGGGTTTCGGCGCTGGCGGCGCGGATCGGCACCGCCAGTTGCTTCAGCAATTCCTGCCAGTTGGCTTGTCCATCCTGCGTCACCGTGATCCAGTGATCCACGTAAAACACATTGGTCACATGCGGAATCATGAACAGTTCCGACGCCAGCGCATCATCCCTGGCGTGAGCGGGACTGTCGAAAGAGCGCGTCACGCCATAGGTGAGCGGCTCCTTGAGGATGAATTTCATCGCATTCGGATTGGGCGTGCTTTCGATTTCGGCTATTTTGGGCATGGTGGGCTCGAGTAAACTGTTTCAGGCGTTTCCCATCGGCGCATCCATCGGGTCGTCTTCGGCTTCGGTGGAAATCGTGGTCTGCGCGTTGAACGCCGCGTGCAGCGTATGCCACGGCAGGATCGCGCATTTCACCCGCGACGGCAGGTCTTTCACGCCGCCGAACACGCTCAGGCGCCCCAGATGATTGGGCTGCTGGCTATCCAGCTTGCCGGTCGCCATGTCGCGGAATTCCTGCACCAGGGTTTCCGCTTCCTGCACGCTCTTGCCTTTGACATTGGTGGTCATCATCGAGGCCGAGGCCTTGCAGATGGCGCAGCCTTCGCCGTTGAATGCGATGGCCGCTATTTTTTCATTCTCCAGACGCAGCGCGACAAAGATGTGGTCGCCGCACAGCGGATTCAAGCCTTCCGCGCGGTGGCTGGCATTATCCAGCGCACCGAAATTGCGCGGCTTCTTGTTGTGATCCAGTATCACTTCCTGGTACAACTGTTTCATGTCGCCCATCAGCTGAACATCCTCTGCACTTTCTTGATCCCGATCACGAGCGCATCCACTTCCGCCAACGTGTTGTAGAAAGCAAACGAGGCGCGCGCGGTGGCGGGTATGCCGAAGCGCCGCATCACCGGCTGCGCGCAATGATGCCCGGTGCGGATCGCGATGCCGTCTTCATTGATGATGGTACCGACATCGTGCGGGTGCACCCCGTCCACCAGGAACGACAGCACCGCCGCCTTGTGCTTGGCGGTGCCGATGATTTTCACACCGGGCAGCGCGCCCACTTGCGCCGTGGCGTAATCCAGCAGCTCATGCTCGTGCGCCGCGATGCGCTCGATGCCGATGTTGTTCAAGTAATCCAGCGCCGCGCCGAGGCCGATGGCGGCGGCAATCGGCGGCGTGCCGGCTTCGAATTTATAGGGAATGGTGTTATACGTGGTTTTTTCAAACGTCACGCTCAATATCATGTCGCCGCCACCCTGGAACGGCTGCATTTTTTCCAGTAGCGCGCGCTTGCCGTAAAGCACGCCGATGCCGGTCGGGCCGCAGACTTTGTGGCTGGAAAAAGCATAGAAATCGCAATCCAGCGCCTGCACATCAATGCGCAAATGCGGCGCCGCCTGCGCACCGTCGAGCAATACCGGCGCGCCCCATTGGTGCGCGGTGGCGATCATCTCGCGCACCGGGTTTACCGTGCCCAGCGCGTTCGACACCTGCGACAACGCCACGAATCGGGTGCGCTGATTGAAGAGTTTTTGGTACTCGTCGAGCAGGATTTCACCCGCGTCGTTGATCGGCGCGACGCGCAGCCTGGCGCCTTTTTCCTGGCACAGCATCTGCCACGGTACGATGTTGGAATGGTGTTCCAGTCCCGAGATAATGATTTCATCGCCGGCCTGGAGGAACGCGCGGCCGTAGCCGTGCATCACCAGATTGATGCCTTCGGTGGTGCCGCGGGTGAAAATGATTTCATGCTCGTCCCCGGCGTTGATGAAGCGCTGCGCCTTGCGCCGCGCGCCCTCGTATTCGGCGGTGGCGAGCTCGCTCAAGGTATGCACGGCGCGATGGATGTTGGAGTGCTCCTGGGTCTGATAGCGCACCAGGCGCTCGATCACCGGCTGCGGCATCTGGCTGCTTGCGGCATTATCCAGATAAATAAGCGGCTTGCCGTTTATATGACGATTCAATATCGGGAAATCGGCGCGCACGCGCGCGACATCCAGTGCGGGAGTTTTGGATTCTTCGCTGCGCAGCGGGCGGTTCATGCCGGTTCTCTCATTTGGGTTTGTTGCATCACTTTTTGTTTAAGCCGGCGCGCCAGCGACGCCACCGGAATCTTGTCGATGATTTCGGCGGCGAAAGCGTAAGTCAGCACGCGCTTGGCGTGCGCTTCGTCGAGCCCGCGGCTGCGCAGATAAAAAACTTCTTCCGCATCCAGCTGGCCGACCGTCGCGCCGTGCGCGCATTTCACGTCGTCGGCGAAAATTTCCAGTTGCGGTTTGGTGTCCACATGCGCTTTGCCCGACAGCAAAAGATTGCGGCTGGATTGCGCGGAATCGGTCAACTGCGCGCCCGGCCGCACCATTACCTTGCCGTTGAACACCGCGTGCGCCGCGCCGCCGGCGATGCATTTGTGCAACTGGCGGCTGACGCCGTGCGGCTGCGCGTGGTCGATAGAGCTGTGCGTGTCGGCGAGCTGGCGGCCGGAAATCAGCGCCAGGCCGTTCAATTCGCAGCGCGCGCCGGGCGCAGCCTGCGTGACATTGAGGTTATAGCGCGACAGCCGCGCGCCGAAAGTCACGCTGTCGGAAATGTAATGCGCGTCCTTGGCCAGTGTCGCCGCGCAGTGCGCGATGTGAAAACTGCCCGCGCTTTCGTGTTGCAGACGGATGTGGTGGACGCGCGCATTCTCGCCCACCATGATTTCGCTCACCGCGTTGGTGAAATGAACATCCTCGAACAGGCTCACGTATTCCTCGATCAGCACGCCTTGACTGCCGGCTTCCGCCACCACCAGACAGCGCGGATAAGCCACACTCTCTTTTTGCGTGGCGATGAACAACAGATGAACGGGCGCGGGATAGCTGATATTTTTTCTGATTGCCACCAGCGCGCCGTCGTGCAGGAAACTGGTATTGAGCGCGCAGAATACGTCGTTGTCGAAGCGCGCAACGTGCCCCAACTGCGCGATTTCTCCCTTGGCGGAGGCGATGTTGGTGACGGACAGACCACGCGCTTCGCCGGCATGCGTGGAAAGCTCGGGCGCATACACGCCATCCACGAACACCAGCCGGT
>JBOIFQ010000306.1:0-6881 GCA_050741655.1 Burkholderiales bacterium
GTCTCGCCCCTCGCTGCGGGACGCCTCGCATCCGAGGATGCTCGCGACGGCTCTTGAACCTTTCCACCGAAATCATCAGCAACATTTAGGCCGCAGTCCTTGCCTTCGGTGTTCATCAGCACGAAGCGCGCGGCGTTCCATAATTTGTTGCAGAAGTTGCGGTAGCCTTCGCAGCGGCTGAGATCAAAATTCAGCGTGCGCGCGAACGTGGCGAGCGCGGCGAAAGTGAAGCGCAGCGTATCCGCACCGAACGAGGGGATGCCGTGCGGGTAATGCGCGCGGACATATTTTTCGATCTTCGCCTTATGCTCGGCGCGCAGCAGGCCCACGGTGGATTTTTTCAGCAGCGCGGCCAGGGTGATGCCGTCGATCAAATCCAGCGGATCGAGCGTGTTGCCTTTCGATTTCGACATCTTCTGCCCTTCGGCGTCGCGCACCAGGGCGTTGATGTAAACATGGTGGAACGGCACTTGACCGATGAAATGCAGCGTCATCATGATCATGCGCGCCACCCAGAAGAAAATGATATCGAAACCCGTCACCAGCACCGAAGAGGGGAGAAAAGTGTTCAGCTCATCGGTTTTTTCCGGCCAGCCTAGGGAGGTGAAAGGCACCAGCGCGGAAGAGAACCAGGTATCGAGCACATCCTCGTCGCGTTTCAGATTGCCGGTGCAGCCTTTCGCGGCGGCCTGGTTTTTTGCTTCCGCTTCATCGCGTGCGACGTAAATATTTCCATCGGCGTCGTACCATGCAGGAATCTGATGTCCCCACCACAGTTGGCGCGAAATGCACCAATCCTGAATATTTTCCAGCCAATGCTGGTAAGTCGTGGTCCAGTGCTGAGGAAAAAATTTCACTTCCCCATTTGTGACGGCTTCTAATCCGCGCTGCGCCAAGCCATCCGTTTTCACGAACCACTGGTCGGTGAGCATGGGCTCGACGATGACGCCAGTGCGCCCCGAGCGCGGCACGCGCAGCTTGTAAGGTTTTTCCGAAACCAGGAGTCCTTGCGCCTTAAGATCGGTGAGGATTTTTTTTCGCGCTTCGAAGCGGTCCAGACCGCGGTAGGCTGACGGAGCCAGCTCGCTGATTTTCGCCGCGAGAGAAAAAATATTGATTTGCGGCAGCCGGTGGCGCTTGCCGACCTGATAATCATTGAAATCATGCGCCGGAGTGATTTTGACGCAGCCGGTGCCGAAAGCCGGATCCACATAATCATCGGCAATGATCGGAATTATGCGCCCGGTGAGCGGCAGCATGACTTGCCTGCCGATCAAGTGCTGGTAACGCTCATCATTCGGATTGACCGCCACCGCCGCGTCGCCCAGCATGGTTTCGGGCCGCGTGGTGGCGACCACCACGCTGCTGCTGCCGTCCCGCAGCGGATAGCTGATTTCCCAAATCCTGCCGTCTTCTTCCTCGCTGTCCACTTCGAGATCGGACACCGCGGTGCCGAGCACCGGGTCCCAATTGACCAGCCGCTTGCCGCGATAGATCAATCCTTGTTCATGCAGTCGTACGAACACTTCGATCACCGCGCGCGACATTTTCGCGTCCATGGTGAAATAACCGGCCTGCTGCCCGTCGGCATCGGCGAAGGTCCAGTTGCCTGAAGCGCCCAGTCTGCGCATCTGGCGCGTGATGCTGGCGCCGGATTGCTGTTTCCATTGCCACACGCGCTCGATGAATTTCTCGCGCCCCAAATCGTGCCGCGTTTTGTTTTCCGCTTCCAGTTGCCGCTCGACCACGATCTGCGTCGCGATGCCGGCGTGATCGGTTCCCATCACCCAGTTGGTGTTGTAGCCGCGCATGCGGTGGTAGCGAATGAGAATGTCCATCAGGGTCTGCTGGAACGCATGACCCATGTGCAGAGTGCCCGTCACATTGGGCGGCGGCAGTTGAATGCAATACGCCAGCGCCGTGGGCGGGGCGTCTACTTTGTCAGCTGCGTCGTCGCCGGCTCGCCGTGCTTCAGCATGCACTGTCTCGCCGGCTCCTCCTTGCTTTCGCGTATCCGCACCCGTCGAATGCGCTGCGGAGGCGTCCGAAGCGTGATGACGGAAATAGCCGCGCTTTTCCCATTCGGCATACCAGCGGGCTTCTATGTCATGCGGATCAAAACTCTTGGCGAGTTCCATGCGCTGCGGCGTGCTTTAAAAAGAAAGGCGATTATAACTTATCGCCGCCGGAACGCTTGATGGGTGGTGTAGGAACTTGAGTGAGTTTCTGATGATGTTCGAGTTGCGCATCCAGCGCTTGCGCCACGGCGTCGTCCACCATGGCCTTGATGCTGTTTCCGAGCTCGGCCAGCATGCCGTCGAGCATCTGTTCCATCATGCCGCTCAATCGCGGCCGCAGGTTTTGCTGCAATTCGTTGTTGATGCGGTCGTCCAGGTTCTGCAGCACACGCTGATAAATCTGAATCGCCAGCGCTTCCACCTGTTCCGGCGTCAGCGCGGCGAGCGCATCGCCGGAGGCGGGCTTGGCGGCGCTGGCGATGATGTCGGTGAGGGTGGGGATTTCATCGCCTAACGTGCGATGTTTCTTCATCAGCGCGTCCATTTTTGAAAGCAGATCGTCCGCCATCGCCGTTTCCTAGGTTTTACTCAAGTCATGATGACGGATATGGTAGCCGCGGTCGCGGTAAAACCGAAAGCGCGCGCGCCCGGCGTCAATTTCGTCGCGGCCCACGATTTCAATCAGGCGCTGAAAGCGGCTGAAAAACGGCGGCCATTCCGGGTGCAGGTTGATCAGCGCCTGATGGTGCGGCAGCGGTTCGGCATGATGATCAACAATCACCGGTGTTTGCGCCGCCAGCGGGTCGTTGACGCGGCAGTGCGGAATGAAGCCGATGGGCGGGTGGCACCAAAGCAGCTGGTCGAGCTTTTCCGTGGTGCCGGCGTCGCCGGTGTAAATCAGCACGCGCAGACCTTTTTCCAGCGCCTTGGCGCTCAGGCTGCAGGCGATTTGCAGCTTGTTTTCGGCCTGCGTGTAAAAATCAATTTCAGTCATGTTTTGCCTGCGCGATTCATCAGAAATTGGGTGAGCAGCGGCACCGGGCGGCCGGTGGCGCCTTTGTCGCGGCCGGATTTCCATGCCGTGCCGGCGATGTCGAGATGCGCCCAATGATATTTTTTGGTGTAGCGCGACAGAAAACAAGCGGCGGTGATGCTGCCGCCGGGACGCCCGCCGATGTTGGCCATGTCGGCGAAATTGCTCTTGAGCTGCTCCTGGTAATCATCCCACAGCGGCATTTGCCAGGCGCGGTCGTGCGCGGTTGCGCCGGCCTGCAGCAGTTCGCGTGCCAGCGCCTCGTCGTTGCTGTAAAGACCGGAAGCGACATGGCCGAGCGCGATTACGCAGGCGCCGGTAAGAGTGGCGATGTCCACCACCGCGGTGGGATCAAAGCGCTCGGCGTAAGTCAGCGCATCGCACAGAATCAAACGCCCTTCGGCATCGGTGTTGAGAATCTCGATGGTCTGTCCTGACATGCTGGTGACGATGTCGCCAGGGCGGCTGGCGTTGCCGCCCGGCATGTTTTCGGTGGTGGGAATGAGGCCGACGACGTTGAGCGGCAATTTCATCTCTGCCGCGGCTTTGAGCGAGCCCAGCACCGAGGCCGCGCCGCACATGTCGAATTTCATTTCGTCCATTTCCGCCGCCGGTTTCAATGAAATGCCGCCGGTGTCGAAAGTGATGCCTTTGCCCACCAGCACCACCGGTTTTTGTTTTTTGGCCGCGCCGTTATATTGCAGCACGATGAACTTGGGCGGCTGTTTGCTGCCGCGCGCGACTGAGAGCAAGGAGCCCATGCCGAGTTTTTCCATGTCCTTGCGCTCCAGCACTTCGACCTTGAGCTTATGCGTTTTCGCAAGTTCAATCGCTTGCTGCGCCAGGTAAGCCGGAGTGCAGATGTTGGGCGGCAGATTCCCGAGATCGCGCGTGAGTTGGCTGCCCTCCGCGATGGCGACTCCGCGCTTGAGCGCGGTTTGCGCGCGCGCAAGGTCTTTGCGCTCCACCATCAGGCTTAATCCGGAAAGCGGTTTTTTATTTTCTTCGTTCTTGCTTTTCAGCCGGTCGAAACGGTAGACCACATCGCGCACCTGCAGCACCGCCTGCAGGATTTTCCACGCGGCATCGCGCTTTTTGACCGGGGCTTCGGTCAGAAACAGCGCGGCTTCGCTGGCGCCGGTTTCATTCAGCGCTCTCACCGCGGCGCGCAGCGCATCGAAATAGGTTTGTTCTTTCAGTTCCGCTTCGCGCCCCAGGCCCACCAGCAGCACGCGCTCGGCGGCCACGCCCGGCACCTGGTGCAAAAGCAGAGTGGAACCGGCCTTGCCCTGCATATCGCCGCGGCGCAGGATGCGTTCCAGATAACCGCCGGCAGCGCGATCCAGCGCGGCGGCGGCGGGTGTCAGTTTGCGCGCGGCATGGACTCCCGCCACGGCGCACTGCGTGGCCTGCTTTTCCGGGGTGCCTGTTTTTATGCTAAATTCCACTCTTCGCTCCTTATGACCCATAGAATTTTTCGTGATGGTGTTTGACACGGCATTATCCGCAGAGTTTTTGTGAAAAGTCAAAAACAATCACCGGATACGCCGCCATGATTTTTCGCCGTGTCCTGCTGCGCGAATTCGCCGACATCGCGCTAGCGGTGTTCGTGGTGCTGTTCGCCATCGTTCTGGTGACGCAACTGGTGCGCTTCCTCGGCGCGGCGGCGGGCGGCAGCGTGGCGCCGGAAGGCGTGATCGCGCTGCTGGGTTTTCGCGCCATTTATTATCTTCCGGTGTTGCTGGCGCTGACGCTGTTTATTTCAGTGCTGGTCAGCTTGACGCGCAGCTACCGCGATTCGGAAATGGTGGTCTGGTTCAGTTCTGGTCTCAGCATCACCGCCTGGATCCGTCCGGTCATGTTGTTCGCGCTGCCGCTGGTGGCGGTGATTGCGGCCTTGAGCCTGTTTCTTTCGCCGTGGGCGTTCGGCAAGGGCGAGGAATACCGCTACCAGCTCGACACCCGCGATGACGTGGCGACCGCGACGCCTGGCGTGTTCCGCGAATCCAAGCAGGCCGACCGCGTGTATTTCGTCGGCAGTGCCGCGGGCGAGGGCAATACCGTCGCCGATATTTTTGTCAGCTCGATGCAGCACCAGCAAATTGGCACCATGGTGGCGAAAAACGGCTATCAGGAAACGCGCGCCAACGGCGACCGCTTCCTGGTGCTGCTGCACGGCCGGCGCTACGAAGGCCCGCCCGGCTCTCCCGAATATAAAATAACGGATTTCGGCCAATACGAAATGCGCATCGAGCCGTATGAGGCGAAGCGCGAAGCGCCGCAGGGGCGCGCTACTCCGACGCTGGTTTTGCTGCGCGAAGGCAGCGCGCCCAGCCTCGCCGAATTCGTGTGGCGCGCCGGTTTGCCGATCAGCGCCCTGATTCTGGCTTTGCTCGCGGTACCTCTGAGTTTTGTCAATCCGCGTGTCGGACGTTCTTTCAACCTGATTCTGGCGCTCACGGTGTACATGCTCTACAGCAACAGCCTGAGCATCGCGCGCGGGCTGGTGGCGCAACAGAAAATCAGCCTGACGCTCGGCTTCTGGGGCGTGCATATTTTCATGCTGGCGATTCTCGCTCTGCTGTTTTACAAGCGGCTGTCGGTGACGCCGCTGATACGATTTTTCAGGCAGTGAGAATACTCAATCGCTACCTGCGCCAGCATATCCTCAGCAGCACGCTGCTGGTATTTGCCGCGCTGCTGGGGCTGTTCGGCCTGCTCGATTTGATTCACGAACTGGGCGACCTGGGGCACGCCAATTACCGTCTGCAGCACATCCTGCTGTTCGTGCTTTTGAGCCTGCCCGGCCACGTTTACGAACTGTTTCCCATCGCCGCGCTGATCGGCACTCTGCTGGCGCTGGCGCAGCTGGTGATTCACTCGGAATACACGGTGATGCGCGTCTCGGGCGTGCCGGCAAGCGGCATGGTGCTGTCGTTGCTGCAGACCGGACTGATTTTCGTGGCGCTGACTTTTATCACCGGCGAATTCATCGCGCCGGTGAGCGAGCGCGCGGCGCAGCAAGTGCGGCTCAAGGCGCTGAAGGCCGTGGTGGCGCAGGAATTCCGCTCCGGGCTGTGGGTCAAGGACGAGGGCAGTTTCGTCAATGTTTCGCAAATCCTGCCCGACGCCACGCTCATCGGCGTGCGTGTTTTCGAATTCGATTCCGAGCAGCGCCTGCGCGCCATCAGTTACGCGCAAAAAGGCCATTACGTGAAGGACAACGAATGGCGCCTGGACAGCGTGGTGCAAACCCGTTTCGACGCCGCCGGCACCACGGTTAAATCCATATCCGAAGCGAACTGGTTTTCAGTGCTGAATCCGGACATTCTGAACGTGCTGCTGGTGGTACCGGAACAGATGTCGGCGTGGAATCTTTATCTTTATACCGAGCATCTGCGTGAAAACAACCAGAAAACCCTGCGCCACGATCTCGCGCTATGGACCAAGCTTACCTATCCGCTGGCGGCGCTGGTGATGATGGTGCTGGCGTTGCCGTTTGCGCAGTATCAGCGGCGCAGCGGCGGCATCAGCGCCAAGATTTTCGCCGGCATCATGCTCGGCCTGGGGTTTCATTTCCTCAACAAACTATTCGCGCATCTGGGTTTGCTGAACGACTGGCTGCCGTTTGTTTCCGCACTGGCGCCGACGCTGCTGTTTCTCGCGGGCGGACTGGCAATGCTATGGTGGGTGGAGCGGCGGTGACGAACGACAAGTGACAAATGACGAGTGACAAGTGACGAGTGACAAGTGACGAGTGAAAAGTGAAACAAAACTGGTGTAGCCTTTACCCCTTACTCCTTACTCCTTACTCCTTACTCCTTACTCCT
>JBOIFQ010000307.1:0-4902 GCA_050741655.1 Burkholderiales bacterium
TGAACAAGCCATTGCTGCGGTTTTTGCGGACGCCGCGTCAGGGTCGGCGCAGCTTTTATTTCAAATTCTTGCCAGCTTGCAACATGGAAGCCTGCGCGTGACCACGCCTGATGCGCAGCATCTGGAGTTTCCGGGCCAGACGGCGGGAGTGAACGCCACGCTTCATCTCAACGACTGGGGCGTGTGCGACGATATTCTGCGCGCGGGGGATATCGGTTTTGCGGAAAGCTACTTGCAAGGGCGCTGGCAAAGCGGCGATCTTGCGGCCTTGCTCACGCTGTGCGCGCAAAACCGCGCCGTGTTGGAGCGCGCTATTTACGGCCGCTGGTTTTCACTGCTGGTTTACCGCCTCAGGCATCTGCTGCACTCCAACACCAAAAGCGGCAGCCGCAAGAACATCCACGCGCATTACGACCTGGGAAATGATTTTTACCAGTTGTGGCTGGATCCCGGCATGACCTATTCCGCAGCGCTGTTCGAGGGCGACATGACGCGCACTCTGGAAGCGGCGCAGTGCGCCAAATACGAACGCATCCTGAACAAACTCAAAGTGAAAAGCGGCGAACACATACTGGAAATCGGTTTCGGCTGGGGCGGTTTCGCCGAACAGGCGGCGCGCTCTCGCGGCGCGCGCGTGACCGGCATTACGCTGTCGCAAAATCAAATGCAATTCGCACAGCAGCGCATCGCCGCCGCTGGTTTGGATTCGCGCATAGATTTCAGGATTTGCGATTACCGCGACGTCAGCGGTCAATACGACACCATCGTTTCCAGCGAAATGATAGAGGCCGTGGGTGAACGCTACTGGCCGGCCTATTTCAAGACCATCCATGACTGTCTCAAGCCCGGCGGCAAGGCGATGATCCAGGCCATCACGATTGCCGATGATTTATTCGCGCGCTATCGCAAGGGTTCGGATTTCATCCAGCAATATGTTTTTCCCGGCGGCATGCTGGCGTCCTCCGGCCGCTTCGAGGAAGAAGCGCGCCGCGCCGGCTTGCGCGTGGCGGACCGGTTTGCGTTCGGGCCGGATTACGCGGAAACCCTGCAGCGCTGGCACCAGAGTTTTGCGCAGCAGGAATCGCAGGTGCGCGCGCTGGGCTATGATGAACGCTTCCTGCGCCTGTGGAAATTTTATTTATGCTATTGCGAAGCGGGTTTCCGTTCCGGTTGCACCGATGTTTATCAATTCGAACTGCAGCGTGAATAAGCACCTTATTTTCGTTTTCCTGTTTTGCTTGCCTCAATCTGCCTGGGCTGAAGCTCCGCCGCTGCCGGATATAGTGGAAAAAACGCAGCCTAAGCTGCACGCGCTGGGCGCAGGCCGTTTGCGCTGGTTTGGTCTGCATGTGTATGACTCCACTTTGTGGGTGAGCGGCAAAACGTGGTCGCAGGATGAAGTGTATGCACTCGATATTCGCTACGCACGCAACATCAAAGGCGTGCAGCTCACGCAAAAAAGCGTGGAGGAAATAGAGCGCTTAGGGTTCGCGCAAGGCGAAAAACTGCAGCGCTGGGAAACGGCAATGGCGCGGGTGTTTCCCGATATCAAGCCCGGCGACCGGCTGGTGGGCGTGAGCATTCCCGGCAAAGGCGCGGCGTTTTATTCGCAAACGCGCTATCTGGGCAGCGTGGACGCGCCGGAATTCGCCCAAGCGTTTTTCGCCATCTGGCTCGACCCACGCACTAGCGAACCCGGGCTGCGCGCGGCACTGCTAGCCCAGCCTTAAGGTTTCGTGAACATTCTCACGCGCGCCCAGCTGTTCGCCTACGGCGCGCTGTCGCTGCCGCTGGCGATGGCGGCGCTGCCGGTTTACGTGCAAGTGCCCAAATTTTATGCCGGCACGCTGGGAATGAACCTCGCCTGGGCTGGCGCGATTTTGCTGGCGCTGAGAATTCTCGATGCGCTGCAAGATCCCCTGCTGGGTTACTTGAGCGATCGTCTCAACCTCGCCATGGGGGCGCGGCGGTTTTTCATCGCGCTTGCCATGCCGCTGCTGGCGCTGGGTTTTTTTCTGCTGTTTAATCCCGGCGCACGCGGCGGACTGGCGCTCGAAGCGTGGCTGACTTTGAGTCTGATCCTGGTTTATCTCGGCTACAGCATGGCCAGCATCAGCTATCAGGCGCTGGGCGCGGAGTTGTCCGCCGATCCTTATCAGCGCACGCGCATCACCGCGACGCGCGAAGGCCTGGCGCTGATCGGCGTGCTGCTGGCGGCGGCATTGCCCGAAGTGTTGGCTGAAAAAAACGGAGCGGCGGCGGGGCTGGCGCAATTCAGTATTCTGTTCCTGCCAGTGCTGCTGCTGGCGGCAATGATCACCTTGGTTTACTCTCCACAGCCCGCGCGGATTCATGCGCAAGAAGTTCGGGAGAGTCTGTTCAAAGCGTTGCTTGCACCTTTCGCCAACCGTGGTTTTTGCTGGCTGCTGGCCGTTTTCGTGATGAGCGGCATCGCCGCCGCGATTCCGGCGACGCTGTTTTTATTTTTCGTAGACGATGTGCTGGGTGCCGCGCACTATTCCGGCGCGTTTCTCGCGCTCTATTTCGTGAGCGGCGCGGCCGGCATGCCGCTGTGGGTCATGCTGTCGAAGCGCGCCGGCAAGAAAGCGGCGTGGATCGCCGCCATGTTCCTCGCTATCGCAACTTTTATCTGGGCATCGCTATTGGGCAATGGCGATGCGAGTGCTTTTTTTGTGATTTGTGTTTTGTCGGGTTGCGCGCTGGGGGCGGATCTCGCGCTGCCGCCGTCTTTGCTGGCGGATGTGATTGATGAAGACAGGCGCGGAGCCCGCAGCGAAGGCGCTTATTTCGGTCTTTGGAATCTCGCCACCAAATTGAATCTCGCGCTTGCGGCGGGAATCGCGCTGCCGCTGTTGGCGTGGTTCGGCTACCAGCCGGGGCAGCATCAGGGCGGATTCGCGCTGGCCGCGACTTACGCGCTGCTGCCCAGCGTGCTGAAACTCATCGCGGTGCTTTTGTTATGGTTGGCGCCGCTGGGAATGAAGCAGCGCTTCTCGCAATGACTTGAACGTGCTCGGGAGATGCAGTCTCAGCCGTTAGCACTTTTTTTGCCTGTAGTGCAGCACGAGGTTAATATTGAGATAGCTTATGCCGCTGAATCTGCCGCTACGGGATTGGAACAATCAACGCGTCTGGGTAATCGGCGCGTCCACCGGCATCGGCGCGGCTACCGCGCAAATACTGTTACAGCGCGGCGCGCAGGTCGCGTTTTCCGCGCGCAATGAAACCGCGCTCGCGGAACTTGCGCAAAACCACGAACGCGCGCTGGTGCTGCCGTTCGACGCCACGCGCGCCGGCGCCATCGAAGAAGCGCTCAGGAAAATCACTGCGCAATGGGGCGGCGTGGATCTGGTGTTGTTTGTCATCGGCACGCACAAGCCGATGCGTGCGTGGGAGCTCGACGCGCGCGCCGCGCATGAGCTGATTGAAATCAACTTGCTCAGCATCATGGACGGCTGCGCGGCGGTGATTCCACAATTATTGAAACAAGGCAGCGGCGGCATCGGCATCGTCGCCAGCGTGGGCGGTTATCGCGGCCTGCCGGTAGCGCTCATTTACGGCCCGAGCAAGGCGGCGCTCATCAACTTCGTCGAATGCCTGTATCTCGACCTCGCGCCCAAAGGCATCAATATTTATCTCATCAATCCCGGTTTCGTCAAAACCCCGCTCAGCGATAAAAACGAATTCAAAATGCCGGCGCTGGTTTCCGCCGAGGAAGCGGCGCGCGAAATCATCACAGGAATGGAAGCGGGAAAATTCGAGATCCATTTCCCCAAACGCTTCACGCGCGTCATGAAACTGCTGCGCATCCTGCCTTACCGGCTTTATTTTTATCTGGTGCGCAAGTCCACCGGCTTATGAGCGAGACGCTCGACAATCTGGTGCGGTATTACGAGACGCTGACGCGCGAGTCCGTCCACGACCTGCCGCGCTATTACACCCAAGATGCTTTTTTCAAGGATCCGTTCAACGAAGTGCGGGGTTTAGACAAAATCATTCCGATTTTCGAGCACATGTACGACCAGGTGCTGGAGCCGCGCTTCATCATCACCGAGCGCGTCAGCGCGGAGAACGGCGTATTTCTGGTGTGGGATTTCGAATTCAGGATGCGCCGCTTCAAACCGCAGCAGAAACAAACCATCCGTGGCGTCACGCATTTGCGCTTCGCGCAGGACGGCCGGGTGAATTATCATCGCGATTACTGGGATGCGGCGGAAGAGCTTTACGAAAAGCTGCCGCTGGTGGGAAGCCTGATGCGCTGGTTTAAAAAGCAGGCGGGTTGATTACGGTAAATTTTAAATCGTTTTCTTAACCCTTAAAACAGCCGGTTGGTGAAAGCACCCAGCATCAGTCCAAACATCCCGTGATTGTCTGCCGTCCTTGCTTTTTCGATTTGAATTATCTCGCCGTTGATAATTCTGACTTTGTCGCCGACATGGAAAACCGGCCGGCCCTGCTGCAAAACGGCGCGGTAAGTTCCGTTATCCATGCGAATTTTAACTTGGTGGGTTACGGCTTTGATGTCATAGCCGATTTTTTGGCCGGCGGATGCGCCGTTTGCCGCGCCGTCATCCCTTTTGGTCTTATTCATCATAATGGAATCAACTATGCCGCAGTTGGTACAAGGCTTGGCTTGCCCCATTCTTCGAGCGGAGGCGCGCGTTTCCTCAATCGGCATGATACCCGGCTGAATGCCCGATCCTCCGCTACCCGCTGCCGGCTCGCTGGATAGGGAATTCATTACCGGGATTCGGCCGGTAATCGCGGCAATTCCGAGCACGCTGAAAAAAATTACCGAAACCACTGCGAGGGCAAACAGCGGTCTGATTTCAAGGGGACTGTTACGCATAATATTACCTCCGATGATTACGGTATACAGAG
>JBOIFQ010000308.1:0-5799 GCA_050741655.1 Burkholderiales bacterium
CATCAATGGAGGAGCTGTGAACAAGACTGAGATTATTGACCATGTTGCCAAGAGCGCGGATATTTCCAAGGCCGCCGCCGGCCGCGCGCTGGAAGGCACGGTCATGGCGATCCATGGCGCATTGAAAAAAGGCGGCATGGTTACCTTGGCCGGCTTCGGCACTTTTTATGTGGGCAAGCGCGCCGCCCGCAACGGACGCAACCCGCGCACCGGCGCCACCATCAAAATCAAAGCGGCCAAAGTGCCGAAATTCCGCGCTGGCAAAGCACTCAAGGATGCAGTAAACTAGCGCACTTTTATTCGGGTAAGCAGCCGCAGGGTGCTTAGCTCAGCTGGTAGAGCGTCGCCCTTACAAGGCGAATGTCGGCGGTTCGAGCCCGTCAGCACCCACCAGCAGACTGGTGACGGCGGATTTTTAGGAGTGGTAGTTCAGTTGGTTAGAATAGCGGCCTGTCACGCCGGGGGTGGCGTGTTCGAGTACCGTCCACTCCGGCACTGATTGCTGGAAACCTCAAAGGCGAACACCGGTTCGCTTTTTTTGTTACGGGAGACTGGTTTCAAGTCATGTTTGATTATATCCAGCGCAACAAGAGAATCGCCCAGGTTGTTTTGGCCCTGATCTTCCTGCCGTTCGCGCTGTTCGGCGTGGAGCGTTATTTCAGCAGCATCGGCGACGGAGATTACGTGGCCCAGGTCGGCGGCTACAAAATCAGCCCGCAGGAGTTCACCCAAGCCTTGCGCGACGAGCAGGAAAAAATGCGCGCGCGCATGGGCAACAATTTCACCCCGGTAATTCTGGAAGACCCCGAAGTGCGCGCGGCGATACTGGAAAATCTGATCCAGCAGCGCCTGGCGCTGTCCGCAGCCGGGCGTTCCGGCCTCACCGCTTCCGATGCCCAGGTTTATAACGTCATCACCCAGTTCCAGCCGTTCCAGGAAAACGGCAAGTTTTCCAAGCCGCGCTATGAATCGCTGCTGCGCAATCAAGGCCTGACGCCGCTGGGTTTCGAGGCACGGCTGCGTCAGGATATCGTGCTGCAGCAGTTCAACGACGCTTTTGTCACTAGTTTTGTCCCGCACAGTGTGGTCGAGCGCCTCATCCGTTTGAGCGAGCAACAGCGCGAAGTCAGCCAAGCCGTGCTGTCCCCCGATCAATATATGCTGCAAATCAAGGTGGGCGAGGATGATACCCAGCGCTATTACGAAGCACATCGCAGTGAATTCCAAGTGCCGGAACAGGCGCGTGCGGATTACCTGGTGCTGTCGATCGACAGCCTGATGGCGCAGGTAAAAGTAAGCGCGGACGAAATCAGAAAATACTACGATGAGCACGCGACGCAATTCGAAACGCGCCAGGCGAGCCATATTTTGATTTCCATTGCGCCCAATGCCGGCGCCGACGCCAAGGCGCAGGCGCGGGCGAAAGCCGAGCAGTTGTATCTGGAAGCCAGCAAGAATCCGGAAAAATTCGCCGAACTGGCGAAAACCAATTCGCAGGATCCGGGTTCCGCAGCCAAGGGCGGCGATCTGGGATTTTTCGGGCACGGCGCCATGGTCAAGCCGTTTGACGAAGCGGTGTTCCAGATGAAACCCGGCGAAATCGCGGGACCGGTGGAAACGCCTTTTGGCTATCACGTCATCAAGCTCACCGCCGTCAAGCCGGTGCCGTTCGAGCAAGCCCAAGCGCAAGCCGAGCAGGACCTGAAAAAACAGCAGGCGGCGAAAAAATTCAACGAAATCGCCGAGAATTTCAGCAATATGGTTTACGAACAGGCCGACAGCCTCAAACCGGCGGCCGATGCGTTCAAGCTCGCCACCCAGCATGCGCAACTGGCGCGCGACGGCGACGGCGCGCCCGCATTGTTGAGCGGCGCCAAGATTCTGCAGGCGCTGTTTGCCCAGGATACGATTAAAAACAAACGCAATACCGAAGCGGTGGAAGTCGCGCCCAGCACGCTGGTGGCGGCGCATGTGACCGAGTACAAGGCGGCGAGCGTAAAGCCGCTGGACCAAGTCAAGGGCGACATCAATCGCCTCCTGCTGCAGGAAAAAGCCTCCGAGCTGGCAAAAAAAGACGGCGCCGAAAAGCTGACGAAACTCAAGGAAGGCAAGGACGTGGCGCTGACCTGGGGCGCGCCGCTGATGGTGACGCGCCAGCGCGCCGCGCCCGGCCTCGATGCCGCGGCATTAAGCGCGGTGTTCAAGGCCGATGCGGCCAAGCTTCCCGCTTATACCGGGGTGGAATTGCCGCAAGGCGGTTTCGCGCTGCTAAAAATCAGCCGGGTGGAAGAAGCGGGACAGATAGACGAAACCAAGCGCAAAATTTTTGCCGGCCAGTTGCAGCAACTGCTGGCGCAGGAAGAGTTAGCCGCTTATCTCGCCGGCATCAGACAAAAAGCGGATGTCAAAATCAACCAGCAGGCGCTGGAAAAGAAAGAGCGTTGACAGCAGGATAGTCAACAAGTAAACGTCTTGGTGCAAAACGTCATGAGCAGGCTGAGATGCTAGGCGCGTGCGAGCGAAAGGCGAGACAGTACAAAGAAAGTACGGCGAGGCTTGAGCGAGCGCGCAACACCGCAGATCGGCCGCACAATCGTTTTGCTAACCCATTCCCCCGACGGTGGTGTTGAACCCCGCATCCACATAGGTGATTTCTCCGGTAATGCCGTTGGCCAGATCGCTCATCAGGAACGCGGCGGCGTTGCCTACATCCTCGGTGGTCACGTTGCGTTTGAGCGGTGCATTGTCCGCGACAAAACTCAGGATTTTTCCAAAACCACCTATGCCGGCGGCAGCCAGGGTCTTGATCGGCCCCGCGGAAATGCCGTTGACGCGGATGCCCCTGGGCCCCAGGCTTTGCGCCAGATAGCGCACATTGGCTTCCAGGCTGGCTTTCGCCAGTCCCATGACATTGTAATTGGGCAGGGTGCGTATCGCGCCCAGATAAGTCAGCGTCAGCAGCGCCGCTTTGCGCCCCTGCATCAGCGGCAAGCCCGCCTTGGCGAGCGCGGCAAAACTGTAGGAACTCACATCATGCGCGATATGGAACGCTTCGCGCGTCAGCGCGTCGAGATAATCGCCGGCCAGCGCTTCGCGCGGGGCGAACGCAATCGAATGCACGATGCCGTCCAGGCCGTCCCACTGTTTGCCGAGATCGGCAAACAACTGCGCAATCTGTTGATCGCTGGCGACATCACAGGGGAAAACCAGTTTGCTGGCAAAGTCGTGCCCGGCCATTTCCACCACGCGCTCCTGCACCCGCTCGCCCTGGAAAGTGAATGCCAGTTCGGCGCCTTCACGTTGCATGGCTTTGGCGATGCCATGGGCGATGGAACGGTTGCTCAGCAATCCGGTAATCAGAATGCGCTTGCCGGCGAGAAATCCCATGATTATCCCTTGTTAAGCGGAACGAAATTATAACTTAATTTTCTATTCATCATGCTGGCGCGGGCAGGGTGACGCCGCCGGACGCTTTGTATACACTGTGATGCCGATGAATTCACTGCCAATTCGCCTGACTTGCCTGATTTTACCTGTGCTGGCCGCTTGCGACGGCGCTACCTGGAACAATCCCTATCCCGCCGGCGAGAGCGGTAAAAACATCCTTTATTCCGCTTTCACCGAGCGCCCCAAGCATCTCGACCCGGTGCAGTCGTACAGCGAGAACGAAGCGGTGTTCAATGCGCAAATCTACGAGCCGCCGCTGCAATATCATTATCTCAAGCGGCCTTATACGCTGGTGCCGCTGACGGCGACCGAAGTGCCGCACCCGCAATACTTCGACAGCGCCGGCAATAAACTGCCGGACAGCGCCGACCCCAAGCGCATCGCCTACAGCGTTTACGAAATTCGCATCAAATCCGGAATCCGCTACCAGCCGCATCCGGCATTCGCGCGCGCTGCAAACGGTGAATGGGTTTACAGCAAACTCACGCCGGGTGATCTCAAAAACATTTATACGCTGGCTGATTTCAAGCAGCGCGACACGCGCGAACTCAGCGCCGAAGATTATGTTTACGAAATCAAGCGCCTCGCCCACCCGCGCCTGCATTTGCCGATTTTCGGTTTAATGAGCGATTACATCTTCGGCCTCAAGGAGTATGCGCAGACGCTGAAAAAAGCCAATCAGGAATTGATGACCAAAGAGGGCAAGGATGCTTGGCTGGATTTGACGCGCTATCCGCTGCCAGGCGCGCAAGTGGTGGACCGCTATACCTATCGCATCAAGGTCAGGGGCAAATACCCGCAAATGGTGTATTGGCTCGCCATGCCGTTTTTCGCGCCGGTGCCGCTGGAAGTGGATCGCTTTTATTCGCAGCCGGGCATGGCGGAAAAAAATCTCACGCTCGACTGGTATCCGGTCGGCACCGGGCCTTATATGCTCACCGAAAACAATCCCAACAGCCGCATGGTGCTGGAAAAAAATCCCAATTTTCATGGCGAGGCTTATCCCGGCGCCGGCGATTCAGAAGATGCGGAACACGGCTTGCTGAAAGACGCCGGCCGGCCTTTGCCGTTCATAGACCGGGCGGTATTCAGCCGCGAAAAAGAAAGCATTCCATACTGGAACAAATTTTTGCAGGGCTATTACGATGCGTCGGGGATTTCCTCCGACAGCTATGATCAGGCGGTGCAGGCCGGCGCGCAGGGTGAAGCGGTGGTGACCGAGCAAATGCGCGCGAAAGGCATACGTTTGGAAACCTCGGTCGCCACTTCGATCATCTACCTGGGGTTCAACATGCTGGACCCGGTGGTGGGCGGCTACAGCGAGCGTGCGCGCAAACTGCGGCAGGCGATTTCCATTGCCGTGGATTATGAGGAATACATTTCGATTTTCGCCAACGGCCGCGGCATTGCCGCGCAAGGCCCGATCGCGCCGGGAATCTGGGGTTTCCGCGCAGCAGGAGAAGGCATCAACCCGCTGGTTTATGATTGGGTGGATGGCGCGCCGCGCCGCAAGCCGCTGGAAGCGGCGAAAAAACTGCTGGCCGAGGCCGGCTACCCGGACGGGCGCGACGCCAAAAGCGGCGAACCTCTGTTGGTGAATTTTGATGTCACCGCGCGCGGGCCGGACGACAAAGCGCGGCTCGACTGGCAACGCAAGCAATTCGCCAAGCTTAATTTGCAGCTTAACGTGCGCGCCACCGATTACAACCGCTTCCAGGAAAAAATCCGCAAGGGCGATGCGCAGATTTTCAACTGGGGTTGGAACGCCGATTATCCCGATCCGGAAAATTTCCTGTTCCTGCTGGCCGGCGCGCAAGGCAAAGTCAAGTACGACGGCGAGAACGCCGCCAATTACGACAACCCGGAATACAATGAATTGTTCGAGCGCATGAAGAACATGGAAAACGGCCCCGAGCGCCAGGCGATTATTGACAAGATGGTAGCGATTGCGCGCAACGATGCACCCTGGTTGTGGGGTTTTCACCCCAAGGATTTTTCTCTGCTGCACGGCTGGATGCACAACGTGAAACCCAATCAGATGGCGCGCAATCATCTCAAGTATGAACGCATAGACACCGCATTGCGCCAGCAGCAGCGCCGCGAATGGAACCGGCCGATGCTGTGGCCGGTGCTGCTTATTCTGGCGCTGGTGGCGGTGAGCGCGATTCCGGCGCTGCGCGCCTACCGGCGCAAGGAAAGAATGGCGGCCAACCCCAATCCAATCCTTCTCCCATAGGGAGAAGGGTCGTTTGTTCTCTCTCCCCCCGGGAGAGAGATAGAGTGAGGGATCCCGGAAAAGAAATGGAGTAAAGGTTCATGCTTAACTACATCATCCGCCGCCTGCTTTACGCG